>NZ_JBJXBN010000006.1:0-199952 GCF_046116915.1 Collinsella sp. wc0583
AGGCCCCGCCGACCGATTGCAAGCGGTCGGCGGGGCCATTGTGGCTCTTGACAGCGGATTGGGTCATATGAGCGAAAACCCGCCAGAGCGAGCAAGGTGCCTTGAAACAAGGCGGCATTGACCTTCTGGTCATGCCGCCGAAGTTGAAAGGCAGATTGCCGCTCTGGTGGGTTTGCAGCGTCAAGTGGTTACGCGGTTCGTAGAACCGCGTAACTTAAAGAATGAGCATGGCGTCGCCGAAGCTGAAGAAGCGGTAACGTTCTTCGATAGCAGCGGCGTAGGCATCCATGATCTGGTCGCGGGAGGCAAGCGCGCTCACGAGCATCATGAGCGTAGAGCGCGGCACGTGGAAGTTCGTGATCAGTGCGTCAACCACGTGATAGGTCGAGCCGGGCATGAGGTAGAGCTGCGTCGTGGCGTTCTCGCGCACCACGATGTCACCGCGGCCGAGCGTGTCGGCCCCGTCCTCGCGGCCTTCAAAATAGCGCGCCGTCACGGCCGGATCGGACACCGGGGCATCCACGTCAAACGCGCTCTCGAGCGAGCGCACTGCGGTGGTGCCGACGGCGATCACGCGATGCCCCTCGGCCTTCGCCTTATGCACGGCATCGACAACCTCCTGAGACACGTGGTAGCGCTCGGTGTGCATCACGTGCTGCGTAGGGTCGTCCTCCTCCACCAAGCGGAAGGTATCGATGCCCACCTCGAGCTCGACGGCGGCAAACTTCGCGCCCTTGGCCTCGATAGCGGCCATGAGCTCGGGAGTAAAGTGCAGACCCGCCGTGGGAGCGGCAGCCGAGTGCTCCTCCTTCATGGCGTAGACGGTCTGGTATTTCTCGGGATCGCCCTCGTAATCGGTAATGTAGGGCGGCAGCGGCACGTGGCCGGCAGCGTGGATGGCCTCGTCGAGTGTGCGTGGGTCGCCGGCTGCGTTGCAGCCCGCCGGCTCAAAACGCACCAGGCGGCCGCCGCGGCTATCGGTGACAAAGTCGACAACCTCGGCCGTCAGTACCACAGGAGCCCCCTCGGGCGCATGGGCGCCACCTGCGCGATACTCAATCTGAGCACCGGGCTTCAGACGCTTACCCGGCTTGACCAGGCACTCCCAAACATGGCCCAGCGGATCCACGTCCTCGCGGCGCTTGAGCAGCAGCGTCTCGACCACGCCACCCGAGCCGGCTTTGCGACCGATCAGGCGGGCCGGCATCACGCGCGTCTTGTTGATGACGAGCACATCGCCCGGCTCGATATAGTCGATGATATCGCGGAAGATACGGTGCTCAACGGTACCGCCGTGCTCCAGCGGCGTTCCCGCCTGGGAGCCCTTGCGATCCACCACCAGCAGACGGCAGGAGTCACGCGGCTCGGCAGGCGCCTGGGCGATCAGTTCCTCAGGAAGGTTGTAGTCAAAATCATCGGTACGCATAGACACGTCGGATTCTCCTTATATAGCTAAAGTCCGCTCTACATCCTAGCAGGCTGACGTCCCAAATGAACTACTTTTTGGCGGCTTTGCGCTCGTCGCGGATGCGGGCTCGATCCATGGCCGCCTCGACGGCCGAGAACCGGCAGCCGCAGTAATTCTGTCGATACATGCCAAGCTCGCGCGAACGACGCGTGGCCTCGGGGTAATACGGGCGAAAATCGCGAATGACCGGGGTGAGCCCATGTGCCGCCGCCAAGCGCTCAAGCACGTCATTGCAGGTTTTGAACAACTGATACGGCGAGACGGCGAGCGTCGTGCCCACAAACTCAAACCCACGCTCCTGAGCCACACGGCATGCCTCGGCCAGACGCAAGGCATAGCACGCGCGACAGCGACGGGGTCGATCGGCGCCCAGCGGGGCCACGCCGACCTCCCAGCGCTCACGGTCCTCCCCCGCCTCGATGAGCTCGATGTCGCCATCGGCACACCACCGGCGCAGCTCGTCCAAACGCCGCTGCCATTCATCACGCGGTTGAATATTGGGGTTTGTCCAGCAGATTGTGGGCTCAAACCCTTCCTCGCGCAGCAGGCGAACCGGCTCCAGCGAGCACGGCGCGCAGCAAGCATGCAGCAGCAACGGCTTCATGGACATCTCCTCTCCCACAATGATTTTTTAATCCCCGTCCCAGAAAAATCATCCCAAAAGACTACCTTGCGAAAAAGCGGACGCCAAAGGACGTGTCCTCGCAGGCGACAATGCGGCGGTCGCGCAGGATGGTCCGCACGTAATACCAGTCGCCCACACAGCCCGACAAATGCAAGCCGGCCGCCAGGTAGCACATCAGCGGATAGCCCGAAAACGCAAACCCCAGGGCAAACGCCGCCGTCACAACAACCGTCGGCGCCAGGCAAACTGCCACGTACCGCCGGCGCGAATAGACCACGCCCTCGGCGCAGGCATAGATCATCGCCGTCTCGCGATTCGCCCCAAAGGTCACCTTCGCGCCCGCAGGCGCCAGAAGCTTAAATAACACACCGTGCACCAGCTCGTGCACGGCAAATGACGCCGCCGAAACCGCAGCCAAGCCGACTATCCAGCCCAAAACCGCCGTCCAGCCGCCCGCGTCCGCCACATCCAAGTCTGCGGGCCCGCCCAGCAGCATAAACACCGGCACCAGGCACACGGCAAACACCACAAGCACGGCCATCCCCCACACAAAGCAGGCGTGCAGAAATTCCTCGTCCTCAAACGCATGTATGTTGGAAATCTCATTCATAGCATCTTAGGATAGCGCCCCTGCCACGTACCCGTCCGCATGTGCGATAATGTCGAACGATATGCACGAATTGACCACCGCGTCGTCAGGCCTTGCGCCCGGCCGCGCCATCACCATATGCGAAGGAGTCCCATGGCATCCAAATACTCCATGAACGACCGTCCCAGCTGGCCTCGCCGCGCCATCGTTACCGCCGGCGAGCCCTACGGCAACAAGGGCCTTCACTTTGGCCACGTTGGTGGCGTCTTTGTCCCGGCCGACTTCTTCGCCCGCTTCCTGCGCGACCGTCTGGGCCGCGAAAATGTCATCTTCACCTCGGGCACCGACTGCTATGGCTCGCCCATCATGGAGAGCTACCGCAAGCTCAAGGAGAACGAAGGCTACGACAAGTCCATCGGCGAGTACGTCGAGTCCAATCACTCCCGCCAGGCCGCGACCCTCAACAACTACGACATCAGCTGCGATATCTACGGCGGCTCGGGCCTTGAGCCGGCTGCGCAGATTCACAACGAAGTGACCGCCGAGATTATCGAGCGCCTGCACGAGCAGGGCACCATCTCCAAGCGCTCCACGCTGCAGTTCTACGACGCCAAGGCCGGCACGTTCCTCAACGGCCGTCAGGTGATCGGCCGCTGCCCCATTCAGGGCTGCAAGTCCGAGAAGGCGTACGCGGACGAGTGCGACCTGGGTCACCAGTTTGAGCCCGAGGAGCTCATCGCGCCCAAGAGCCAGCTCACCGGCGAGGTGCCCGAGCTGCGCCCGGTCGACAACCTCTACTTCGACCTGCCGGCCTACCTCGACTTTATGAAGACCTACACCGCCAAGCTCGCCCAGAACCCGCAGGTTCGCTCCGTGGTCTCCAAGACCATGGAAGAGTGGCTGCTGCCGGCTCAGCTCTACATTCAGAACAAGTTCCGCGAGGCCTTCGACGCCGTCGAGGACCAGCTCCCCGAGCACACCGTGCTGGAACCCGAGGGCAACAAGAGCAGCTTTACCGTCACCTTCCCCAGCTGGAAGGAGCGCGACGACGCCCACGCGGTGCTCGCCAACGGCGGTGTGCGCTTCCGCAGCGGCAAGGCGCTCGTGCCCTTCCGCATCACCGGTAACATCGACTGGGGCGTTCCGGTGCCCGAGGTCGACGGCGTGAACGACGTCACCTGCTGGTGCTGGCCCGAGAGCCTGTGGGCGCCCATCAGCTATACGCGCACCGTGCTCGCACGCGATGCCAAGGCCGCCGGCGTAACTGAGGGTGTCGCCGCCCAGGACGCCGCCCTCATGGGCGAGGCCGACGCCGATTCCACGCAGGTCCCCGCGCCCACCTATCAGCACAGCTCACTCGACTGGCGCGACTGGTGGTGCTCGGACGACGCGCAGATCTACCAGTTCATCGGTCAGGACAACATCTACTTCTACTGCATCGCGCAGACCGCCATGTGGGAGGCCCTGGGCTGGGACCTTACGCAGAGCACCGTCAGCGCTTGCTACCACCTGCTCTACATGGGCAAAAAGGCCAGCTCGTCCTCGCAGACGCCTCCCCCGCCGGCAGACGACCTGCTCAACCACTACACCTGCGAGCAGATGCGCGCGCATTGGCTGTCGCTCGGCCTGTCCGAGAAGCCGGTGAGCTTTAGCCCCAAGGCATATGACACGCGTGTGACCGGCAAGGACAAGGACGGCAACGAGGTGCGCGCCTGCGACGACAAGCGCGTCATCGATCCGGCCCTTAAGGAGAGCGCCCTTTTGACCGGCGTGTTCAACCGCCTGGCCCGCAGCTGCTTCTACGGCGTCGCCGTCAAGGAGGGCGACGAGAGCCCGTACCGCAACGGCTGCATTCCGGCCGGCGCAGCCTCTGCCGCCGTGGTCGAGGCTGCCGAGCAGGCCGCCCTTGCCTTTGAACAGGCCATGTACAAGTTCGAGACGCACCGCGCGCTCGCCGTGTGCGACGACTACCTGCGCGCCGCCAACAAGCGTTGGAGCGATGCCTCCAAGGCCGCCAACAAGCTCGAGGGCGAGCCGGCCAACGCCGCCATGAAGCAGGCCCTGGTCGATGCCTTTACCGAGCTGCGCGTAGCGACCGTTCTGATGCACGGCATCGTCCCGGCCGGCTGCGAGCTCATCTGCGAGTACTTCGACGTCGACCCGGTCGCCTTCTTTAGCTGGGACAACATCTTTGCCTCCACGGACGAGTTTGTGGAGAGCCTGGGTGAGAAGCCCGGCGAGCACCGCGTGAAGCCGCTGCCCCCGCGCTTCGACTTCTTTAGCAAGCACGAGAGCCAGTACTAGGCAACCGCAACGCGCCCGGGAATGATTATTCTGGGACGGGGATTAAAAAATCATTCCCGGGCGCCACAGTACAGTCTTTTTGGGACGGGGATCATTAAATGATTTTTTAATCCCCGTCCCAGAATAATCATTTAGGTGGAAGGAAAGACGGATGTCCAAGCCGCGTCGTCGTAACCAGAAAAAGCAGGTTAAGCCCGAGCTCAAGCTTAGGCAGTTTGCCGCCACCGAGCTTTCCGACCAGCTTGCCGCCCAACACTCCGCCGCCGACCTGCCGCGCTTTATGGTCGACACGGTTGCTGGCGCCTATACGCCTGCCGATGCCGAGCTCGTGATCGAAGGCTTTGGCGCCGCGGCCACACGCCCGGTCACGCTGCGCGCCAACACGCTCAAGGCGACCGCCGAGGACATCGCTGCGGCGCTCGATGCCGCCGGCATCGCCCACAACCCCGTTGCCTGGTACCCAGAAGCCTTTATCCTGCCCGAGGCCCAGGTTTCCGATCTGTGGGATCTCGACATCTACCGCGACGGCAAGATCTACTTGCAAAGTCTGTCGTCCATGATGCCTCCTTTGGTGCTGGGCGCGCAGGCCGGCGAGGATATCTTGGACATGTGCGCGGCCCCCGGCGGCAAGACGACGCAGATCGCCGCCCTCACCCAGGGCCAGGCGCACCTCACCGCCTGCGAGATGAGCATTCCCCGCGCCGAAAAGCTCGAGGCCAACTTGGGCCGCCAGGGCGCCAAAAACGTGCCCGTCATGCGTATTGACGCGCGCGAGCTTGACGAGTTCTTCCGCTTTGACCGTATCCTGCTCGACGCCCCCTGTACCGGTACGGGCACCGTCATCAGCGGCAACGAGAAAAGTCTGCGCGGCCTCACCGAGCAGCTGCTCGTCAAGTGCGCCCGCTCGCAGCGAGCACTTCTGGACCGCGCCATGGGGGCCCTCAAACCGGGCGGCACGCTGGTCTATTCGACCTGTTCGATCTTGCCGCAGGAAAACGAGGACGCCCTGCAAGAGGCCCTCGACAAGCATATGGACTGCGAGCTCATCCCCCTCGACGGCACGCCAAGCGAAAGCGAAGCGCGTCGCACACAGGATACCGGCGACAAGCCGCATATCGAGTGCAACGCCCTTACCGAAGCCATTGCCGCGGGTCACGTCTCGGCCATTGCCAACGGCATGCCAGGCACGCTGACCATTCCGCCCAGTCGCGACTTTGAGGGCTTCTATATCGCCCTGGTCCGAAAACGCAGCTAGCGCACGGATTCAAAACTCAACAAGCTATCGCCGTGCGCGGCTGTCCTGCTGGTCCTTATGCCGCGCAAGCGCTTCACGCTCCTTGCGCTCGGCCTTTTTGCCCTTAATGGCCGTGACCGCAAAGTAGATGACCGCGGCGGCAGCGATTGCGCCCACGCATAGGCCAATCGAGCCTAACATTGCCGAAAATTCCATACCGCGTCACCTCTCTTTTGCATACGGGACATTCAAGATAGCACCTCGATTCCCGCCACCACAGCTCCTTCACGTTCGCCGGTCCTTCAGTCTAACGGATGGCGCGGCGGGGAAAAATCAACTCGTCAAACGATTTAGCACTCGCAACGCCGGTCGTACACTGCCGACCGCAGAACATAGAAACGGACCGCCATGGATTCTCTCAACGATTTAAACGAGCGCGTCGACGCCTTTGTCGGCACCAGCTCCTTCGATACGCCTGCCGCGACGAACGACCAAGCCCCCATCGATGTTCCCGCCGAGGTTCACGAGGACATCGTCGCCTCGGTCGACTTCTCCGAGGTAGAGCTTGCAGACGAATTTACCGAGCCCCAGGTGGCCGTAACTCCCAACGGCCTTTTGCCCATGGAGCCGCTGCCCATCGACGGGCGCCTGCGCAAGGCGGCCCTCCGCATGCCCGATGAGATCGAGGAGGCCAGCGGCTTTACGCTCTTTGGCCGCCGCATCAAATCGCTCATCTACACCACCGACGTGGCGGTCATCCGCAACTCCAATGCCGACGCTGTGTTTGCCGTCTACCCCTTCACGCCGCAGCCCGCCATTACGCAGGCGCTGCTGACTGTTGCCGAGTGCCCGGTCTTTGTGGGCGTTGGCGGCGGCACCACCACCGGTAAGCGTTCCGTGCAGATGGCGGCCGTATCCGAGATGCAGGGCGCGGCGGGCTGCGTGGTCAACTCCCCCGCTACCGCCGAGATGGTCGAGCACATCACCAACATCGCCGATATCCCCGTCATCGCCACGGTCGTTCGCTGCGACGACGATGCGCATGCCAAGGTGCGCGCCGGAGCCAAGATCCTCAACATCGCGGCCGGCAAGAACACGCCGCAGGTCCTGCGTGAACTGCGCGAGCACTATCCCAACCTGCCGCTCATCGCACCGGGCGGCAAAACGCCCGAGAGCATCCGTGAGACCATCGCCGCCGGCGCCAACGCCATCATCTGGACGCCGCCATCGGCCCAGCAACTGCAGACCGACATGATGCAGCGCTATCGCAAGATGAAGGAAGACGCCACACCTGTCATCTCGCACGACGATGTGCCCATTATCGACCAGGTCGCCGCCGCCGAGGTTAGCCAGGTCGAGAACATGAATCCCGATGTGCCGATCCCCGACGAAGTCATCGAACGCGTCGCTTCGATCCACGATCATATCGAGGAACGTCGCGCCAACCGCGGACTCAAGCCCTCGCTGCACGGCTTCTTCTTCCGCGGAAAGAAACGCTAGTCGCAACAGCAAGGCCCGCCCCGCAAACAACGGGACGGGCCTTTTTCTGTTATCGAATGTCAGGAGAACTGGCGTAGCCGTTAAAACCGTCAGCCAGCCCACAAACGTTAGTCCACGCGCTTGTCACCCATAAAGAAGACGGCCACCGTGCCGGGGCCGGTATGCGAGCCAATCAGAGCACCGATGCTATTGATCTCAATCTTGCCTTTGAGCTGCGGAACCTGTTCCTCTATCAGTGCTGCAACGGCCTCGGCGTCCTCGCGGCACGCCGAGTGCGACATGATGCACTTGCCCGAATAGTTCGCGCCGTCCTGCACATGCGCCATCACGGTCTTGGCCATCTCGGAGATCGCGCGCTTCTTGGTGCGAATCTTCTCGCGTGGCGCCAGCTCACCTTCGCAATCGACCGTCATAAGCGGGCAAATCTTGAGCGCCGTGCCGATGATCGCGCTCGCGGCCGAAATGCGACCGCCGCGCAGGTAGCTCGACAAATCGGTCGAGAAGAACCAGTGGTGCAGGTTGAGTTTATGCTCCTCAATCCAAGCGGCCGTCTCGTCGAGCGAAGCGCCGCTATCGCGAACGTCGGCGGCACATTCCGCCAGCAGGCCAAAGCCCGAAGACGCCGCCAGCGAGTCGATGACGCGTACCTTGCCGCCCTGGGGATAGCGATCCGCAAGCATCTGCGCCGCAACGCAGGCCGATCCATACGTGCCCGAAATACCCGACGACAACGCCAGGTGCAGCACGTCTTTACCCTCGGCAACAAACGGCTCCCAAAACTCCTCGTACTCACCCACGCTCACCTGAGACGTCTTGGGCATGGCGCCCGCGGCAATCTGGGCAAAAAACTCGTCCGGCGCAATCGACTGATACAGATCGTCCGTATAGACAACATCGTCGATCTCGTAATGAAAACACACGACAGAAATATTGCGCGACGCAAAGAACTCACGGGTTCGATCGGCGGCGGATTCACAGGTCAGGACAAAATCACTCATATGAGGCTCCTTACTCATTGCTGCGTAAATTATTGCACAGCAAGCGTGAATACGGTACAAATGTCCACTATTTACCAAATTGAACCAAAGATAGTGAACATCTTTACCGTCATCATCTCTATCGATCCCGGAGGCATGCGTCTGCAAAAACGACCCTGCGTCTCCACTCAACCGCCATATCTACCTCAACTAAATCGATTTACCAAACCGTTCGGCCAACAATTCGACCTCCCATCCCCATTCGAAACAAAAGCGGCGCATACTGATAAACGTTTGACGCTGTTTGTCAGTTTTACCAACCACATCGGAAGGTGCTTCATGGTCGCATTCGATCGCAATCCGCAAGACTTCAAGTATCTGCGCCTGCTGTCGAGACAGTTCCCCACCGAGCAATCCGCATTCACCGAGATCATCAACCTCTCGGCCATCCTCAACCTGCCCAAGGGCACCGAGCATTTTATGAGCGATGTGCATGGCGAGTACGAAGCCTTTATGCACATCCTCAACAACTGCTCGGGCGTCGTGCGCGAGCATGTCGACGAGATCTTTGGCGACACGCTCTCCTTTGACGAAAAGGGCGAGCTGTGCACGCTCATCTACTATCCGCGCGAGAAGATCGATCTTGTCCGCAGCCGGCGCGAGGACTCGCCCACCTGGTATAAGACCATGCTCGACCAACTCATTGTGGTTGCCCGCTCGCTTTCGAGCCGTTATACCCGCTCCAAGGTGCGCAAAGCCATCCCGCGCGATTACGCCTACATCATCGACGAGTTGCTGCACACGCATCCGGACGAGAACAACTACCGTGTGCGTTATCACGAGCGCATTATCGAATCCATCTTGGAGACCGCCAGCGCCGACGACTTTATCGAGTCGCTCGCCTCGCTCATCAAGCGCCTCGCCGTCGACCACCTGCATTTGGTGGGCGACATCTTCGACCGCGGCGGCGGCGCGGCCAAGATTATGGACCGCCTGCTCACCTATCATTCGCTCGACATTCAGTGGGGCAACCACGACCTGCTGTGGATGGGCGCCGCTGCCGGCGAGCCCGCCTGCATCGCCACGGTGCTGCGCAACAACCTGCGCTACGACAACTACGAGATTCTCGAGAACGACTATGGTATCTCGCTGCGCGAGCTTGTCGCCTTCGCCGACGCCACCTATACCGCCGGCGAGTCCGTCAGCCCGCTGATCAAAGCCATTAACGTCCTGCTTTTTAAGCTCGAGGGCCAGATTATCCAGCGCCACCCCGAGTTCGATATGGCCGACCGCCTGCTGCTCGACAAGATCGATCACGATGCTGGCACAGTCACGCTTGCCGACGGCAGCGTGCGGCCGCTCACGACCAACGACTTCCCCACCGTCGATCCGGCAGACCCCTACACGCTCACGCCCGAGGAGCAGCACATCATCGACAAGCTCGTATCCGAGTTTGTCACCGCCGAACACCTGCATCGCCACATCGATTTCCTCTATACCCACGGCTCCATGTATAAGGTCGCCAACGGCAACCTGCTGTTCCACGGCTGCGTGCCGCTCAACGAAGACGGCACCTTTAGCAGCATGAACTGCCTGGGCACCTGGCACGCCGGCCGCGATTATTTTGATTTCTGCGACCATATCGCGCGCCGCGCCTGGCGCGTCGGCGACCGCGATGCCCTCGACTGGATGTGGTACCTGTGGATCGGCTTTAACTCACCCGCCAGCGGACGCGTGGTGCGCACCTTCGAGCGCGCCTACATCGCCGACAAGAGCACGTGGGTCGAGCCAATGGACCCGTACTATACGCTCACCACCTCCTCGTCCGTTTGCGACGATATCATGCGCGAGTTTGGCGTCGCACCCATGGCCTGCTCGCCGACGGGCCACATCATCAACGGCCACACCCCGGTCAAAACCACCAAGGGCGAGCAGCCCATCCGCGCCAACGGTAAGTTGCTGGTCATCGATGGCGGTTTCTGTCGCGCCTACCATCCCAAAACAGGCATCGCCGGCTACACGCTCATCTCGAGCTCGCGCGGATGCCGCCTCAAGTCGCACCAGGCCTTTACAACGGTTGCCGAAGCGCTCACCCGCAACATCGACATCGAAAGCGAGACCAACCGCTTTGACGAGGCCGACCGGCGCCGCATGGTGAGCGACACCGATACCGGCGTCAAGATTCGCAGCCAGATCCAGGACCTGCGCCAACTGCTCGATGCATATAGAAACGGTGCTATAGAGGAGCGCGCCTAGCCCCGCCTGCGCGGATTGGCTAAACTTGCTGAGTTTGTCATCCCCACGGCGCCCCGGCGCCACCCTAAGGCAGGTACCATGCAAAAGCTCCTTGCGCAGATCATGAAGTTTGGCGTCGTCGGCGTCATTGCCACCGTCATCGACTTTGGCATCATGAATCTGCTCCACTACGGCCTGGGCCTCAATATCCTGATCGCCAACACCAGTGGCTTTATCGTCTCGCTCATCTTTAACTACGTCGCGAGCATGAAGTACGTATTTGCACACAAGGAGGGCATGAGCCGCCGCCGCGAGTTCATCATCTTTGTCGTGTTGTCCGTTATTGGCTTGGCACTCAACGACGGTATCGTGCTGGCGCTCAACGCCGGCCTGGGGCTCGAGGCCAATATCGCCAAGATTTGCGCCACCGCGCTTGTTATGGTCTACAACTTTGTGACCCGAAAGATCTTCCTGGAGGGCGACGAGACCAAGTAGCCCGGCCTCCTCGTTGCACTACGGGGCCCACGGACGACGCGCGTCGAGCGCTGCGTTGTTCGTGGGCCTTGCTCGTTTACGGCAAGATTTGCAACGTTTGCGGATTGCCTCTTGAATATTTGGCGAGTTCGTATAGTTCTTGCCAAAGACCTTACGTTTCCCATGCAAAAGCTCTAAAGTATCTCGTTGCTCGATTCGTCAACGCATTGGATGTGATTACGTGCGCAAGGCACTGGCACAACCTCATACCAAGCAATTCCTCAAGTTCGCTGTCGTGGGTCTTATCTCCTTTGGCATCGACTGGGGTATGCTCATTGCGCTCGTCGAGCTGTTCCACCTCGACTTTTTGATGAGCACCACGATCTCGTTTACCACGTCCGTCGTGGTCAACTACTGGCTCAGCATGAAGTACGTGTTCGACCACCGTGAGGGCATGAGCCGCAAGCGCGAGTTCACGATCTTCACCATCCTGTCCGTGATCGGTTTGGGCCTCAACGACCTGTACATGTTTGTGGGCGTCACGTTTTTGAGCATCGGCTACCAGGCCATGAAGGCAATCGCAACGTTCTTGGTCACCTGGTACAACTACTTTAGCCGTCGCTTATTCCTCGAGGGCGCACAGTCGTAGTTTGTTCGACATTTGCTTGAAGGTATAACCGGTTGGAACTCTCGTTCCAACCGGTTTTTTTGTTTGCCGAGTCTGCCGAGGAAGGCGTACGAGACGAGAAACTGCGTCCCGTTCGCATAAAGACGGGCGGCTCGGATGTTTGTCCGAACCGCCCGTTTAGCGTGTTATGTCGAGGCATTTAGCCCGTTACGTAATACCAGACGACACTGTCACCGTTGTGTAGGACGTAGTTGCTGCACGCTGTGTTGGGCGCCACGCCGTTGACGGAGTACATCCAGCCACTCGTGCCGCCGTGCTCCTTCTCGGCCAAACCGCCAATGGCGGCGACATACGTGCCGTACGACGAGCCATGCGCATTCACGGAAAGGCCCAGGGCGCACAGGGCATCGTAGGCAGTTGCGCCCTCGTTAAAGGTGAAGGTGCCACCAGAAGACACGGGATTGCCCACAGCGCTCGATGTGACCGCAACCGTCACCGTGACGTAACCAGGCTGCTGCGAGCCGCCCTGATTGCCCGCAGAGGCGTTGCAACCGTTGGATGCAGACCCACCGCCAGACACCGAGCCGCCGCCCGAAGAAGAGCCGTCAGAAGAACTCGATCCACCGGCGGATTCAGAGCCCTGTCCAGCAGACGCGTTGTTGGACGTCTTGCCGTCCTTGCTTTCGGACTTCTTCTCCTTCGAATCCTTTTTTGAGTCCTTCGACCCGTCCTTCGCATTGTCCGAAGATTTGGAGTCCTTGGGCGCAGCCTTGCCCGAAGCGGTAATCGAGCCGGAAACCGACGCATCCTTGGCAACGACGCTCTCCCCTGTCACAGCCTGAGCGATCCAATCGATGGACCATGCACCGCTGGAAGAAGGTTGGACAAAACCCAGCGACACAACGATCAAGACGATGCAGACGGCCGTCAGAGCGCCAAGCAGCGTCCTGCGCCGAGGGGCGGACGCCGCCGAGGCGGCGCCCTTTTTCTTTGCATCGTCGAGTTGAATGAACGACGAGTCGGGCTGCTTGGAGTCGGCGTCCTGAGGTTTATTGGACACAGTCCTCACCTACCGACGCTTGGTGAATACGAACACACCGATGACGGCAAGACCGATCACGCCGGCCGCCACACCAGCGATGGCGAGCGGATTGAAGCCAGACTGCTGCACAGGAGCCTCAGCGGACTTCTTATCAGACTTCTTGCTGTCCTTCTTGTCGGACTTGTCGGAATCCTTCTTGGAATCCTTGCCGTCCTTGGTTTTGGTCTTGGTCGTGGTCGACGACACAGGCTTCTGCCCAGGCGAAACGGCACCGCCGCTCTGCTGGCCGTTTGTGCCGTTACCGGGGTCAGAACCAGCACCGGCATTACCCGAGCCGCCATTAGAGCCAGAGCCACCGCTACCGCCAGGGTTAACGGCATTCTTGGTCCACTTGGCATAGAGCGTCATATCGGCCGTCACGACGTCCTTGGCGAAGTCCCACTTCTCGCCTTCGGCGGTGTACCAGCCGAGGAACGTATATCCGTCGCGGGTTGGGGCAGCCGGCTCGGAAACCATCTTGTTCTTGGCAACATAACGCGGTGCGACGTACGAACCGCCCTGTACATCGAACGCAACTCTCCAGGACTCGGCACCCGCTAGCTTAAAGAGGCGTCCCGAGTCATTGGCGTAGTACAGGTTGCCCTTCTCATCACAGATGATAGAAGCGGTGCAGTATTCACGATACTTTGCGTCGGGCGTGAATATCATTTGCGCCGCATCGTCGCCCAGTTTATAAGCGTAAACGCCACCGGGCAGAGCGTTGCAGGTGAAGTACACGTACGTGTCGTTACCTTGAACCGAGACGAGCGGGGTGCTCTTGGACTCGCCCTTGTCTGCGCGGATGCTCTTTTTAACGCTCATAGTGCTCAGATCGATGACAGAGAGCGTTCCGTAACCCTCGATGTCCATGCCGCAGACATACGCCAGGCCGTTGCTCACTGCCGGCGTAGAGGTGGAGATGGCCGCGAAGGCAACGGGCTTGCCCTCGAGGGTCAGCTTGTCCCCGCTGCGACGAATCTTGTAGAGCGTTCCGTTATCGCGGGATACCGCGAGATACGTGCCGTCGCCGTTCTCGCCAACCTCGACGGCAATGATGCCGGAGCGAACGGGCGTGCCTACGCTTACGCTCGAGAGCTCTTTGCCGTTGGAGCCATCAATGAGGGCAACCTTACCGGACTCGTTACCGATGATGATGTCGTCACCGGAGGCCGCAGCGCCCGCCCAGTAGTAGCCCTCGTTCTCGTTGGTCTCGGACTTCTTTTTGTCTGTTGTCCAGTCCACTTTGCCTGAAGCCAGGTCAACGCACACGAGCGCACCTTCTGAACCGTCGACAACAGTGAAGCCTGCGTAGGCCTTGCCGCCGGAGATGGTCACGGACGTGAGAGCTTGGGTATCTTTGATCCCGAGCGAAGGGGTCTTGTATCGACAGGCTATCGAGTACTGCCCATCCTTCTTGTCCAGAACAAAAATGCCGAGCGAGCCGTCCTCAAAAGGAACAACCAGATAGCCGTCTTTATAGGCGGGACGGCAGAAGTAGCCAATGTTCGCGCCAATAGAGCAGCTCGCAAGCTCCTTCTTTCCGGTTTCAGAATCTATGAGCACAATGCGGTTGCCCTTAACCGCGCAAATATTACCGTCGATAATGAGCAAGTCCGAAACGCCTTTTGCATCGCCCTTGATATCCGCGGGCTCATCCCACGCAGATTCAGCCGCACCAGACGGAGTCGGCACTTCGGCAACCGAGCCATTGACTTTGCCGCCGGCAAACGCAGGCCAGGCAGAGTCGAAGTTAGACTTAGGCGCGTTGGGGTCGGTCGTGAGGGCATCGGGGTCAGGCAGCTTGTCGCCAGCCGTATAGACCCAGGCGATAGACTTCGCGTCCTTCAGCTGGACGCTGCCCGCGCCCAAATCGGAAGGCTTGCCATCGATAAAGAGCTTCCAGTAAGCCCCAGTCGTGGAGTCCCATGCGAGCGTTCGCTCATCAAACGGCGATGTAATTGAGTTGAGGAACCAGCCCCATGTACCCGTACCATAATCCGCAGAGATGCCACTCTGCTTGAAGGCAAGTTCAGTCGCATCAGCCACGGTCGCGGTATCAACCATGGTGTAGTCAGCTGCAGGCGCCCACGTCTGAACATTACCGCCGCTGTCAACACCGATAATCTGCAGGGAAGCCTTTGTCTGCCCAGGCATAGTACCGTCAGAGCCGTAGACCCAGGAAACTTTGTCACCGGCCTTGAGCGTGTAGTTACCGGCGCCCACATTTGCGAGCTTGCCGTTGACAAAGAACTGCCAGTAATTCCAAGTGGAAGCGTCAACCTTTTCGGTCGAGAGCTTTACGTCCTCATCAAACGGAGAGGTGAGCGAGTTGAGGTACCAGCCGTAGGAGCCCGTCCCGGTGTCGGCGCCAATGCCAGCCTGCTTGAACACCTGCTCAGAGAGCTCAGCCGCGGTCGAGCCCTCCTTCACTTGGATAGTCGTGGGCTGAGCCCAGGTCTGCTGGCTACCGTCCTTAGCCTGGCCAACAACCTCGCAGCTCACGGAGAGCTGGTCGGTGGGCGCCGGGCCGCCGTACTTGGAGTAGCACCAGACGACCGAGTCGCCGGCCTCGAGCACATAGCCGCCCGCACCAACCGATGCGGCCGTGCCGTTGATGAAGAGCTGCCAGTACGCTCCGGTCTGCGAATCATAGCCAAGCGTTCGGCCCGCGTCGACAGGCGAGGTGATGGAATTGAGGTACCAGCCCCAGGTTCCCATGCCGTAATCGGCGGTGAGGCCGTGCTTCTTGAAGAGCGCCTCAGAGAGGTCGGCGGCGGTAGACCCCGTTTTTAACGTGTACGGCTCGGCGGCGGTCCAGGTCTGCTGGTTGCCATCGGCATCGATGCCGATAACCGAGCATGTTGCTGTAACCTCAGGAGCGACCTGACCACTCGTTCCAAGCACGGTCACTGTCGCAGAGACGTCCTGGTTGGCGAGCTTTGCGTACGTGGCATTATCCGGATAGCGCTTGGCGTAACGCGCGTACTTCTCACTGGAAAGGCGAGAAGTAATGGTGACCTTGGTGTTGTACTCAGGCTGCGTGACAAGAAGGTTCTCCGCAGAGACGACACCAGTGTCGCTCGACTTGAAGAGGCGCCACTGCTGGCCGCTCATGTCGTCGTAGCCCTCGAGCTCAACCGGGACGATGCCCGAGCCCGCAGCGTCGGTAGACGCCTTGTCGTAGCTCCACGCGAGCTTACCATCGGCGTCGAGATACGCCTTCTGGAAGGCATGCATATTTGCGGTCACGCCGGCGGCGTCCTGGCCGTCGAGGATGGCCTCGGCGTAGCCCGCCTTGGCGGCCTCCATGAGCTTAAGCTCATTGTCGAGGTCGGCCTGATCCTGCGGCGCAACCGTGAAGTCAAGCGTCTTTGTGGCAGTGACCTCAGCGTTGTTCTTATCCGTAACCGTGCAGGTGAGTTTCGTGGAGACGGCGCTCTTACCGGCCTCGGGACGGAAGACCGTGCCCTTATAGCCGTTGAAGGTCACGTCATCGGTGCTCGCGGAGTACTCGACCTTATAGTATTTTCCGTCGACGCCGAGCGTGCTCGTGCGCGGCATCTGGAGGTCATCGGTCAGGCCGTCCTTATTGGCGACCGCATCGGTACCGGAGTACTTGATGTTGTTGTAAATAAACGCCGCGTCGACCTTCTCCTGCAGCGCCTTCTTGTCGGCAGCAACCTTCTCGGGGTCGCCCTTGACGGTCACCGTGAAGTCGTGCGCGCCCTTAACGTCAGACGGGCCACCGCTCACAAACGAAACGGTCGCGGTCAGCGTTACGGTGCGATCGCTCGAAACGCGCGTCACCTTGCCGGTGTAGTCGTCCCAGCCATAACCGGACGGCCAAATGACATCGCCGTCGGAGCTCTTCCAGCTAACCTCAAACTTGCTCTTGGAGCCTGCGCGGTACGGAAGCGTGAGGTTGGACGTAACGGACTCGGCCGAATCGCCCGCAGCGTAACCGATGGCAACCTGCTCGGCGGCATCGTCGAGCATCTGCTGCACACGAGCCTCGTCCCAAGCAACCTGCACCGACTTACTGGGCTGGTAATACTCGGTCTTGCCATCGCGCGACAGCTCAAACACGACGTCGGCGCTACGCAGACCGTCAATGTTGTAACCGGTGTAGTTGTTGGGGTCGATGTAGAAGAACGTCACATCGCCGTTGGTCTTACCCTGGGCGTCGGAGATACCGACCGTTGCCTTGTCATCCTCTGCATTAAAGGCAACGCCGCCCTCGGAGACCTTGACGTCAATATCGGTAAATCCCAGATCGGCAAGCTGCGCCTTCAGCGCGTCATTGACGTTGCCGCCCTTAGCGCTGTAATCAACGGCAATCTGTTTATTGGCATCGTTGAGCTTTTGGACTGCAGCCTCAAGCGAGCCTGCGGCGATAACCTTGTTGGTGGAGACGAGCTCGACCGTCGAGCTTCCGCTCGTGGCGACAGCCTTCAGATACTTGCCAGCAGCAGATGCCGAGACCGTCGCCTCGGCGCCCGACATATCGGACAGCAGCGTCCAGTCGGCCGCGGGAGCCTTCGCGTCGTCGGCCGCATACCAAGCAACAGTCGCCTGACCGGTGACGTCGATACCGTTAGTGGCCGAACCGTCGGCGCGCTTGGCCTGCGCCGTCGCCTTAACGCTATCGCCCGCGACGAGATGGGTCGAATCGCTATTGATCTGCGGCGCAGTGGTCACACGCAGCAGGTTATACTCCCCCGCCGCGGTAACGCTATCGGGCGAAACCCACTCAACGGTGTTATCGAGCGCGCTCGCGGTGACCTTGATCTTCTTGCCGACAAGCGCATCCGTAATAGTCAGGCTGCCATCAGTCGTATCGACGCCGTCGGTGAGCTCGGCCCAATCGGTACCGTTCTCGCTCGCGTACCACGCCATGGTGAGGTCGGCATCATCGGGCACGTCCTTGGTCGAGCCCGACCAAGGACCCGGAACCTGCACGCTCGGTGTGATCTTTGAACCCACGCTCAGCGTAACGTTCTTATCGGCAAGCTCAATGCCCGCCAGCTTGTACTGGCCCTTAAGCGTCACGGGGCCAAGCGGAGCAACAGACTGCGTGCCGCCGTATGAGCTCTTCTTCTGCGTGCTGGAAACGGTATTTTCGCTCGTCACCTTCACGCGCAGATACTTGCCGGCATAGGCAGCGTCAACGGTATAGGTCGCCTCGGTGGCACCGGGGATATCGGTGTAAGCGGAGTCGAAGCTCGAGCTACTATTTGCATACTGCCACTGGTAGGTCACATTATCGGTGCGGTCGATATAGCTGTACTTCGAGCCGTCCTTTTTGCGCACCTTGGTCTTGAGCTTATCGCCCACGTGCACGCCGTTGGTGGCAGGAGAACCCTCAAACTGCACGTCGTAAAGCTCAACCTGACCCGCAACCGAGACAGGACCTGCCGCATAGTAGGGCTTCTCCTCGCCATAGCCGCCATTGGCCTTAGCCACGACGTAGTAGCCCTTAAGGGCGGCGGTCACCGTCAGGGTGTTACCGGTCTCACCCTCGATAGGCGTGTTGCACGAGCTCGCGTATTTCGCGGTGCCCTTATACCACTGCCACGTGACATGCGAATCGGTGGTAACGTCGGTGGAACCCGCCTTGGCGGTCGCCGTAATCGTGGAGCCAACCTCGACTTTGCCCGAAGTCGGGCTCATAGTCACGCTCGAGACATTAATTGAACCGGCGGCTGCAACGAGAGCGCCCGTCGAGTTGGTCATGCTCGAAGAGCCGATCTTCGAAGACACCTTGCACTTGAGGTACTTGCCGCCCAAAGCATCGGTTAGCTCGAGGGTCTCACCCGTAGCACCCGCAATGTCGGTATACTTGCCACTCTTGGTGCCAGAGCACTGCCACTGGAAGTTGAGCTTGTTCGCGTCGATAAACGTCGAGGCGCCCTTTTCCTTGGCGCGCACCTGAGCGGTATCGCCCACCGCAAACACGGAATTATTATTCTTGGGATTGATAAGCGATACGGCATAGATGTCCACCGCACCGGCCTGTTTGACCTTGCTGGAAGTGGTCTTGTTCACCGTGTTGACGCCAGCGTTGGCCTCGACCCTGATGTACTTGCCCTCAAGGTCGTCGCCCACCACGAGCGTAGCGCCCGTCTCGCCCTCGATCTTGGTAAATCCCGAGTACTGCGAGGTGGATGCGGACCACGTGTAGGTGACCTTGGCATCGGCGGGGGCTTGCTGATAATAGCTTATGTACGGAGTCGCCGTCAGGGTATCGCCTATGCTCGGCGTGTCGCTATTCAGCTTGACGCTGTTAAGCTCCATCTGACCGGCGCCCAGCACGGGACCGGGGATGTAATTAGCGTTGATGCCCGAGCCGTACGCAGCGGGACCATAGTAGTCCTTGCCGTCTGCCGTAACCTTGCAGATGAAGTACTTGCCCACCATAGCGTCGGTAACGGTGAGCGACTGCTCGTGGCCTACGACCTCGGTGTAGTCGGCGATGTTGCTGCTGGCCCTGGTCGTGCCGGCGAGCCAGGTGTAGGTCCAGGTGCCGGGATTGGTAACGGACTCAGTCGAAGTGCCGTACCAGTCGTCCTCGACCTCATCGTACATATTTGCCCAGAGCGTATCACCCGCATTGAGCGCGCCGGACTTCGTGGAATACGAGCTGTCTTTATCCTTGGCGTCCTGAATGAAGACCTTTGCCTCACCGGAAAGCGTTGTGGCGGATGCGGCGGCAACGGCGTTCTTCTGCTCCGAAGCAGCAGGCGCCGCCGCAGAGTTCTCGGACTCAGTTGCGTTGTCTGCGGCGGTGTCAGCACCATTCGCGGCACTCGCAGTTGCGCCCTGACCTGCGTCGGCGCCATCGGCAGCAGCGTCACTGGCACCCGCGCCGTCCTCCGCAGCAGCACCGTTCGCACCGGCATCGGCGGCAGCAGCGCTATCGTCGGCTGCCGCGCCCTCGCCGCCCGTCGTAGCCTGAGCCACGGCCTCGGCAATGCCCTCGGCGCCCTCGGCCCAAAGTTGCGCCGGCGTGGTGCCAAAAGCCATGGCAAAAGCCAGGAACGCCACCAGACCGCGCTTGGCTACGCCACGGGCAATCGCTCCATGACGACGCCACGAGGCGCGCTGGCACTCGTCCTCAAACATATCCATTTGTCTCCTACTGTCTGCACTGGGAGCATTGCCCAGCGGCTGCCCCACATCATCGCGCATATTGCGCTTGAGTACCCCCATCGGGGTCCCCCTTCCCTCCAGAGCCCAACGCGTACCGGCGGCATGCGCCGCGCCCGCGTGCAAGATGGGAGGCGATCCGACTTAACCTTACCGACCCGGGCGCGTCGTCCGATCTGCGACGCGAACATCCCGGGCCAAGAGGAATTACGGTTACTGGTACAGCCGGGGACTTGCACCCCGATTCTCCCAAACGCGCAGGAAAACCGCGCATTCGTGCGTCTCCGCACCACCATCTAGGCCATCGATTATTACTGTCGATATGGTAGCACGTAAAAGGGCCCCGCACACAGGCGAAGCCCAAGGTAAAAGCTATGGTTTGCGATAGAAAAGGGTGAGGATGGAATGCCGAGCAAAAGGATCCGTCTTCCTCTGATCCCGCGAAATCGTTACCGCTTGCCGCCGTGACTGTTGCGCCAAATCTCGCGGCCCAGCATCAGCGCCAGCACCAGCGCGCTCACGTAGCCCATAAAGCCAATGACCGGGATACCGAACACAACCGGCTCGATGCGCGCGTAGTACACCACCGACGAGCCGATAAACAGGCCGGCAATCACAATTGCCATCGACATGCGGTCGATAATTCCACCCAGCTGTCGCAGCGCCTTATCGCTGCTCATGATCTGCGTGTTTACCTTAAGCTGACCGCGCGTGAGCATACGCGACGCCAAGCCCAGATACTCGGCCGCCTCGAGCGAGCCTTTTGCCGCGCGATAGCTGCTCGCGGCAAGATCGCGCCCCATTTCGCGGACGCGCGCATAGGCGCTCTTCTCGTTTTTGATGTGCGCTTGGATGATCTGGATCATGTTGACGTTGGGCATGTACTCGGTCAGCAGACCCTCGAGCGTCACCATGCCGCGGGCGAACATCGTCACCACGCTCGGCAGCTCAACGTCGTTTTTGCGCGCCAGGTTTAGCAACGAGGTCAAAAACTCGCCGATATCCAGGTCCTTAAGATCGAGTCCTGCAAAGTCGGCTACGATAAAGTCCAAATCGGACAAAAAGGCCGAATGATCGAGCTCGGCCGAATCACCGCGCGTCACGGCAAAACGCATGAGCGAATCCTTGAGCTTGGGCACATCGCCCTCGGCCACGGCGAAAATCATATCCTTGACGATACCGCGGTCGTGGCTCGACATGCGCCCGACCATGCCCAGGTCAATAAAGTAGACAATGCCGTCTTTGAGGATGATGTTTCCCGCATGCGGGTCGGCATGGAAAAAGCCGTCGTCGAGCACCTGCGTCGAATAGTCCTCGACGATCGCCGAGCCGATCTTTTCCAGGTCATAGCCCTCGGCCACCAGGCGCTCGGGATCGGCAATGGAGATGCCGTCGATGTAGTCCATGACCACGACGTGTTCGGTGCAAAGGTCCAGGTAGGATTTGGGACACGAAACGCCGTGCACGCTTTTGTGGAAGTCATAGAAATCGTTGAGGTTTTTGGCCTCGGCCAAAAAGTTGGTCTCCTCGCGAAATGAGGTCCACAGCTCTTCGACCACACCGTGCAGGTCAACAAACTGATCGGTGTTGACGAACTTGGAAACGATGCGCACCACCGAACGGATGATGTCGATGTCCTGCGCCATGACCTGTTGCGCGCCGGGGCGCTGCACCTTAACGGCTACGTCCTCGCCGGTCACCAGACGGGCGCGGTGCACCTGCGCGAGCGACGCGCTTCCGAGCGGGTTGGGGTCGATCGCGTCGAACATCTGCCCCAGGCGCTGGCCGTATTCCTCTTCCAGACAGCGGAGCACTACCTCATATGGCACCGGCTCTACGTCGGAGCGCAGGCGACGGAGCTCGTCGCAAAACCGCTGCGGCAAAATCTCGGAGCGGTTAGCCAGAATCTGCCCCATCTTGACGAACATGGGACCGAGCTCTTCGAGCAGACGACGCAGACGCACCGGCGTGAGGTTATCCCATACGCGGTACTTTTTGATCAGGCGAACGATCTGCCCAATGCGCTCACGACGACCTGCCGGTGTGAGCTGATACTCCTCGTCCGGCGCCATCGCGTCGGGCTCCTCGGGGACCATATCGACAGCGCGTGGCTTCTTACGAGCGCCCGAGACGGCGGCCTCAACCTCATCGACAACCGCCGTCTCGTCACCCAAGGGATCTAGATTGTTGTAATCGGTGGTGGAATCTGCCATCTGCGCTGCTACTCGGCCTCTTCGGTGTCCTCTGCATCGTCGGGCTCAACGGACTCGACGGGCACCGAAGTCACGTTGTCCTCGACCGAGTCGACGATGTCGCGCACATGGGCCAAAAAGGCCGTGCGCTCGGGGGCGGTCATAACCCGGACGCGAGCCAGGATGAGCTCGTCGAGCACGCGCTGCGCCGCAGTCTCGCCCTGCATGCCCAGGCGCTCGGTCAGGTCGGAAATGGTGCCGCCGGCCTGCTCGAACATATCGGACACGCTGCGGGCGATATCGGGGGTGCCGGCGTCCTTGCGGACCTGCTCGCCCTTAGTATTGAGGTCGTCAAGGACCTTCTTGCCGCCCTCAACGGCAACGGCAGCGGCGCCGAAGCCCACGTTGATGGCACCGTTAACAAGCTGATCGAATTTCATAACCATGGTTGGCTCCAATCATGAACAACTGCATTGGCGTTCTTGTACCCAAGATTGGGTGAACGACACAAAATCGTTTTATCACCAAGATAGAAATCGAGCGGGGCGAAGCCTTTGACGGCGTTTGTCCCGCTCGTTCGCCGCAAGGCCGTCTTTACCTTACGTTGTCATTCATCGCGAAGGAGTTCTTCATGGCACAGCTCGTGGTGTAGAGCACCTTGCCCAACAGAGCATCGGTCTCCACGCGCACGAGCTCGGCAAAGGCCTCGTTGGCGCGCGCGAGCTCGGCGGGCACCTCGGCCTCGGGCAGGGCGGCAACGGCAGCGTCAACGTCATGAATCTGCTTGTGGCCCATGCCGCCGACCTTCTCCTGATAGTCCTCGACCGCGCGACCGCACTCGTGGAAGCGAACATCGGCCAAGGCACCGATCAGGCGATTTGCCCAATAGAAATTCTCCGACGTCACGCGGGCCTGCGTGTCGGCATAGTACTCGGGCATGGTCTCGACATTGGCGTACAGCGGCACGAGCGCGTTAAACGAGTTGGAGCCAAACGCCATCCACTGCACGGCGCGATACGCCGGCTGTACATAGGGACGCAGCTGCAGCACGGCGAGCTGGCCGTTGCGGTTGATGCCGATGGGACGATAGGCGCCGCGCGTGGCGGGCGTGCCCTTGCTGCCGTAGCAGTCGTACTCCGTGCCCTGGTAGTGGCTCGAAAGCACGTACTTGATGTCCTCGATGGTCACCTTGCGCTCGGGCACGCGGCTCCAGGGGATATCGTCGCTCTCGGGCGTGTAGTCGGCATCGGGACCGTCCCACACATCGCTGGGGTTGAGGCAGCGCTGCATGTACCAGGCGCGCGGCGTGTTGTAAACGTGGTCGCTGTCACTGTGCGAGCCAAAGGCCTCGCGCGGGTTGAAGACTGTCGCCGGACCGTCGCCCTCGACGCCCAGCGTCAGATCCAGATGCCACTCGGCCATCCAGGAGCGCAGGTCGGCGGAGCACATGTGGTCGGCCTGGGCGCCCTCGGCATCGTCCAGGTCAAAGCTATCGATACCCAGCTGGTTGGGCATGGTCACATAGGCGTCATCGGGCACGCGCTTGGCGATCCAGTGGTGGCCGCCGATGGTCTCGAGCCACCAGATCTCGTCAACATCACTAAAGGCGATGCCGTTGTTCTCGTAGGTGCCGTAGCGCTCGAGCAGGTCGCCCAGGATGCGCACACCGTCGCGGGCGGACTTGGCGTACGGCAGCACCAGGGTCACCATATCCTCCTCGCCCAAACCACCGGGCTGCGCCGGAACATAGCCGTCCTCGCCCTCGTTGCCCTTGGCGGGCACGTAGTCCACGAGAGGATCGGCGCCGCGGACGCGCTCGTTGGTGGTGAGCGTCTCGGTTGCGGACATGCCAACATTGAGCTCATTGAAGCCGGCCTCGGCCCAAATGCCATGACCCGGGACAACGTCGGGGACGCTTGTGTAACGCATGGGATTGTCGGGCAGCTCAACGGTCAGGTGGCTCAAGACGCTCGTGTAGACACGCGGCTGCTCGTCGGGGTGCACAACACGCATGCGCTTGGGCTCAAACACCCCGTTGGACGAGTCCTCGTTGCGGGCAACCAGCGTCGACCCGTCGTAGCTCGCGTTCTTACCAACCAAAATCGTTGTGCACGGCATGCGCATCCTCCTTGAGCGAAGAAATCAAACGGCAACAGTGTATCGCTTCGGCGCAAAAAGGGCGAAACAGCCGCCCCGGCAACCCCTGTGGTCAAAAACGACTATTTCGATGCGCGCTCCGCCGACTCGATCACGTGCTTGGCGAGAATCGCCGTCGTTACAGCCCCCACGCCGCCCGGCACGGGAGTAATTGCGCCAACAATCGGTTCCGCAGCATCAAAATCCACGTCCCCGACCAGCTTGCAAGCGGCCTCGTCCCAATTAATGCCAACATCGATGATCGTCTGACCCCCACGAACCGCATCCGCGCCAATCGTGCGCGCACGTCCAACCGCGGCAACAACAATATCAGCCGCACGACACTCGGCAGCCAAGTCACGCGTATGCGTATGGCACGTCGTCACCGTGGCATTGCGAGCCGTAAGCATGGCGGCAACGGGACGGCCAATCACCAGCGACCGACCGACGACCGCAACCTTGGCCCCATCCAACTCAACGCCGTAATGGTCCAGCAACGCCAACACGGCCTCAGCCGTGCAAGGAGCAAAGCCCTCGCCTCGCCCCGAAAGCGTGGTGAGCAGCGAGGCCGGCGTCATGGAGTCGACGTCCTTGGCGGGATCGAGTGCCGCGGCAACTGCATCCTCGTCAAGCCCAGCGGGCAACGGGCGAAACATCAGGCAGCCATGAACAGCGGGGTCGGCATTGATGTCCTTAATAGCCGCCAACAGCTCGTCCTGCGAAACATCGGCGGGAAGCAAAACGCGGCGAGCCTCGATGCCAACCTTCTCGCAGCGCTTGAGGGCGCCGCGCTCGTAGGATAGATCGTCCTCGCGCTCGCCCACACGAACGATGGCCAGCGTCGGCACGATGCCCTGTTCGCGCAGGGCGGCGCAGCGAGCAGCAAGCTCCTCGGTCAAGGCACGGGCAACGGGAGCCCCTTTGAGCAGCTCTGCCATGGCTACCCCCTCTTCCTGGCGGCGTCGGCGGCGCGGCGCGCCAGCGCATCGGCGCGCGGCAGCCACGTATCTAGCAGCTCATCGCACGCCGCCTCAAGCTCCTCGGCGCGCGCCCGGTCTTTCATAGATGTGGTGTTGGCAAAGAGCGTCAGGCTCGCGCCTTGCATGGCGGCGCGGCAGAACACGGCGCCGCATGCCACGTCGGACAGCAACTGGCGCGAACCCTTGTCGGCCATGTCCTCGAGCAGCGCCAGTGCGCGCCCGCAGGCATCCATGATCCGGTACGGCGGCATGGCCGCCACGCGCAACGCGTCCTGAATCGCCGCGGGTCGAGCCGGGTCATCACGAGGAATACCGTATGCCGCAGACACCTGGCCGTATGCACGAACATCCTCGGCAACCAGACCCACTAGTTCCTGCGCCAACTCGTCTGCCTGGGCAAATGCACGCGTAAGATCGTCCGCCCGATCGCTAAGCGCGGGATTGGTCGCCCCGTAGCGAGCGACCATCCCGCAAAGCGAGGCGCCCAGCGCGCCCACAAAGGCGCTCGCGCTACCGCCGCCGGGAACCGGCTCGCGCGCGGCCAGCGCCTCGGCAAACCCACGGCAGGTCTTGTCCATCATCTCTTGGCTCATACGTATGCACCTTCAAGTCATATAGATCGGTCGGGCGGCAACCGCCGACCAACCGCATCAAACACGTAATGATGCTAAGTCTAGCCCATAAGCACATGAGCGTCAGCACATCTGGCCATCGCGGATTTCTATGACGAACGATAGGCGTCAGCGCCGCAAACATGGGACACATGGCCCACCTTTCGAGACTCCCGAATGGCACAAACTGGGGCATATCTATAAGTAAGGAACCCGTTGGGGCACGGCCGCGCAACGGCCACAAGCGATGAACGGAGGCATAAGCCGCACAGTACACAGAGACATCCGCCGCCAGCGCAATCAGTACCCCAACAGCATGCGGCGCCGTGATGTCATCGGCAGACAAGGAGGACGCCACCATGAAGAAAAAGACCCTATCGATCCTTTCCCTTTGCATCGCCCTCTTTGCCGCGTTTGCCCTTGTCGGCTGCGGCGGGAGCGCATCGGGCGGGGGCGGCAGCGCCGCTAAGAGCGAGAGCAAAGAAAAGGCCCCCGTTGCCAAGAAGACTGACTTCATTTGGTTTAAGGTCGAGATGCCCGAGGGCGTTGGCGTAAGCGACTCCGCTGGCAAGAATGCCGACAGGGTCCAGCTCACCTTCCCCGAAGACGAGAACGGTTCGGCCGATCGCTTTATCCCCGTTTGGAAAAAAGCGCTGACGGCAGAGGAATCCCACGCCGACCAGGCAGAAAAGAAAGGTGATACGTTCCAGTGGAAGGATGGCGGGTCCGTCGAGTATAACGGCAGGACGTGGCTCGTCGGAACGTACGAGGACAACAGCGGCGTCTCAACCCTTCTCTTTACCGACGTTGAGCCGGGAAGCGTCTACGTCCTCATCTCGAACTTCGATCTGCATAAGAAAGAAGCCGAGGCGCTCCTCAACTCCATCGAGTTTCCCGATGACATGGCGAAGGCAGTTGCCGAGGCACGCGAAGTCGAGATTTCGAGCATCGAGATCAAGCATTAGGGGCTCGCACGCAGCATCGCGTGCGCATTCATTAAATGATCGGACGCCCAGCCAGGGGAGGATTGGATCGGCCGACCCTCCCCTCTTTTACGCCCGAGCATATTGCCACTTGTCGGCGCAAATCAGGCCCCCAGAATGGGACACATGGCCCACCTGAACGAGCCGCCCGCGCGTACAGTAAAGGCAGGTAATCCATGGGCGGTTACAGATCGAGGAGGACACGACCATGAAAAAGAAGGCCTTTGCGATTCTCACCCTCTGCATCAGTCTCTTTGCCGCAGTTGCCCTGGTGGGCTGCGGTGGCAGCGGCGGCGCTACCGGAAGTGGCGGTGGCGGCGGAGCAGAAAAACCAGCCGTGGATATGAGGACCGACTTCATTTGGTTTAAGGCCGAAGTCCCCGAGGGCGTCGAAATCACGGACGTCGCAGGCGATACCGCCGACAGGGCCCAGTTTAAGTTCACCGAGAGCGAGCATGCCAGCGACCGCTTCATCCCCGTCTTCGATCCTGACAAGAACGCCGATGAACTGTTTGACTACGAGGCAAAGTGGAAGGCCAACTCCGGATGGACCGAGAGCGATCCCGTTAAGTACAACGGCAAGACCTGGCGCAGCGCCTACTTTACGCACTCGGGCGGCGTGACGACCGAGTACTTCACTGACGTTGACGGCGGCAGTGTGTACGTACGTATCGACAATGTCGAGGAGCACAAGGACGCCGTCGAGACCATGATGAAGTCTCTGGAGTTTGCCGACGACATCGCCAAGGCCAAGACCGAGGCCATGGACGTCAAGCTCGAGGATATCGAGATCAAGCGCTAAGCGACTGGCGAGCACAACGGGAAACACGGACGCAGTGCAAACAAGCGACGGTATCCCAGCGCTTCGTACCCAGGGAGGGCCGGTAAGCCGACCCTCCCCATTCTTATGCCGGTAGCCGACGAACGCAGGATGCTGGGCTCCAAAACCATCCCAGACGTGATAACAGCACAAATAGACAAGTGCCCCAACACGTCCGCCCGCCGATTTATAGCGCCGCGCAGGCAATTTAAACCGGCGTCTTTAAACATCTGGGCAGTATAGTGACCAAAACAAGTGCATAACCGCACCCTGCGAACGGAGGAGATATGACCGAACACCATGCCATCAGCCGCCGAGCGTTTACGCTGGGCCTAGGGCTTGCGGCGTTGTCACCACTTGCAAGCCTGCCTGAAACCGCAGCGCCGGGCATTCCCCTGCGAACGGCATTTGCAGACAACACACCCGCACCGTCGGACAGCCTCGACAATTTCGTCATTCGCCTTCGCCCCGCGGGCTATTTTCGCACCGCGAGCGTCAACCAAGACGGCAACGTTCGCGGCAACGTCTGCCACCTGTTTAACGACGGCACGTCCAGCAAGCTCATCCTTGAGAACGTAACGACCAAGAATGACGATACAAACTGGTATGCTATCCGCACCTTGCTCAATTTCGAAGAGCATAAAAAGACGGGCTACAGCATTTGGTCGGTCGACGACGACTCGGACAAAGATGGAAAGGTCATCCACGTATGGGGCGGCGAGTATGACAACAAGCCCAGCCGCGCTTTTGCGTTCGAACGTCAATCAAACGGAACCTATATCATTCGAGACCGCACGGTCGAGAAAGAAACCGAGAAAAAAGACATTAAGTACCTGGCAATAGAATCGGACGGCAAAGACCAGGACAACAATAAGATCTGCCATAAGAGTAAGAGCATTCCGTGGGAGCTAGAACTTGTCGGTTACGACATGGGCAAGATCAATACCACAGTTAGAAGTATCGACTGGACCACGTATAGCAGCTACGTCGACGGACCATGCTGGATGAAATACGTCGACGACAACAAGTACCTCGACGAGCTGAGTATCCCGGGCACGCATGATTCGGGCACCTGCAGCGTGGACAACGACACCGAGCCCCAATCCTCACAAGCAAAGTGCCAGCAGGATTACATCCCGACGCAGTTGCTCGAAGGCATTCGCTATTTTGATATCCGACTCGGAAGGAACGACGAGAACGGCGACCCCGGTATCGACCATGGAAGATGCTACCTGCTCAAAAAAGACGGGGGCTTTATGCATCTCTCCGATGTCATCGGTTACTTCAAAACATTTTTGAACGAAAACCCGTCAGAAGCGCTCATCATGCTTGCGTCACGAGGCAACGACGAGGCTACCGACGAAAGCGTTACGACGGCTTTCGCCAAGGTTATGCACGATAATCCCGATCTGTTCTACACGTCGAGCCGAATCCCCACACTGAACGAGGTGCGCGGAAAGATCGTCCTGCTGCGTCGATTTGTACTCGCCGGCAACAGCGTAAGCAGCCACACGTGGGGCCTCGATCTCACCCAATGGGACGACAAAATCAAGGCGCATTCCGGGCAGTCGATGTGCCTCGTCCAAGACGCGCGAGGCTTTGAGACTACGGGCAATGCGGGCGACAAAGAGCCCTATTGCACCAAGGTATACGCCCAGGACCATTTTGAATGCACCGGAACCGACAAGATTAGCTGGGTCGATATGGCGCTGCGAGAGACGACCAATCTCACGCGCAACAAGGTGGACGTCGAGGACAATGATGGCGCCAAGGTACAAGTCCTGGAACGCTGCTGGTCTATCAACTACACCAGTTGCACGAATTACAAACAAGGAAGCAATCCTTTTACCGCGGCGCGAGTGGTCAACGAGCATCTGTACAAGAGCCAGTACATCAATCCCAGCGGCAGCGATAAAACAAAGTCAGATTGCCTCAAGCACGTTGGCATTATCGCGTCCGACTTTGTCGATTCGGCACTGGCCCGGAGCATCTACCAACGCAATTACGACGCGAAGCACAAGCCAACAGTTTCATGCTGCCTCCCGGACCGCATGCACATGACGTATGGAGACTCGCTGAGCGATGCCTCGCTCCAAGATGGCAAGACCGTTGGCGAGGGCCATTTCCGCCTTGTCGACAGCAGCAACGTACTCAACGTGGCCGCTTCTGGCAGCGCGTTTGCCATCGAATACGTGGATGTCGACGCCCTGGGCAACGAGACCGTTACGGAGCTGCGGGGCTCCGTGCCCATCGATATCAATCCACGCGCGCTGACGCCCCATTTTGAGGGACTCGAAGGCCTTAAGGCCGGCGAAGACGTGCGCGCCAAGATTGCGGCATCACTCGAGGGCAAGCTCGAAACCGATGCCTGCACGGCCCAGCTCGAGTTTGTGCACGACGCGAACGGCGCTCCGGGAACGGCGATGGCCGAGGGCGAGGCATTTGCCGCGGGGACGTATTGGGTGCGTGCGAAAGGCCTGTTGGGCGACGCGGCGCAAAACTACACGCTTGCCACCGACGGAGCCGCAAGCTTTACCGTAGCGGCCTCGGGCAGTGTAGGCGGCACCGGCACCGACAGCGGCCCGGGCTCCAACGCAGGCAGCGCTGATAAGAATGGCAAGGGCAACAAGGGCAAGAGCTCGGGCGGAAAACTCGCCGGCACGGGCGACGGCTCCGGCATCGCCGCCGGGCTCGCCGCTGCCGCCGTGGCGACGACGGTCGCCGGCGCAGCAATGCTTGCCAGCGACCGCGAAAACAACGAAGGCGCTAGCAAATAGGCAAGCCGGCCTTTTGGGCGCATTAACTCAATCGGGGCGCAGAATACCGTTCTGCGCCCCGATTTTTACCTTAGCCCGAACACCGTTATCGGCTACATCACCATGTTCAGCGCATTCACGAACTCCTGAGCTTGGGAGCGGCTGCTCAGACTAAAGACACAGGCAGTCAACAGCCTGTTACGTAGGAAAACGTCGCGACCCTTGATCCTGCTGACCCCCGTGATGTCCTTAAGGTAGACAATCTCGGTGTGCTTGCCGCCAAAAATGCCCTTCTTGAGTACCTCAATGCGGTTAGGGTAGATCTTGACGTCTTTAAACCTACCCGAACCTTTGTCCTGGAACAGCAGCGTGTTGTTGTCCATACGCGTCACTGCCGTGGGGTTCGCTAAAACTGTCTCTATGGTCACATTTTAGTCACTTCGGGAATCCTGCACGAAGGCGCTAAGCGACATTGAAATTCGAGTCCGCGCGAGGCTTTAAGATAGGCATGATTAGCCGCATCGATGCGACTGGCAATGCTTCTAGGAGTACGCCTCGTATTATTCGCCATTAGAGGAGGTCTTTCCTGGTTTACGCATGGGAATTCGAGTTCTTTGATTCGGACGGCGTTATCAACGCTGTGCCATGTGGCTCGCTGAGCGGAGGTGGAACGTTCGGATCCGACCTAAACGACGCCGTCGAAAGCGCCGCTGATTTTCTCGCATGCATGGTCGATGACCACCTAATGGGCGGCGTTGACCATGCATGCGCCGAACTTTGGCCACGAGCCGCAGCGCGGTGGCAAGATTATCGCCGTGGCCGTCAGTCGCGAACTCAACGATATCCCCTCCGTCCACGCAGCGGATGCTGCGCGCATGCTTGGCGTTAGCTCGGCAAGAGTATCGCAACTTATAAATGCTGAACTGTTGGATTCATGGAAGGATGGCACCAAGCGCATGGTGTCCAAATCTTCCATCGAGGCACGACTCGCCGACGCTCCAAAGGCAGGGCGCCCAAAAGAGGTCCCTATTGCTGTATAAAGCAATAGCGTTGCGGGTTTTTTCATTTGTCAGATTAGCTGACAAGCTCTCCCAATTCGGGACTCACTGCGTCCCGAATTGGGCTGAACACATTGCCGCAGGTAGCCACGCATCCTCAATCCAAAGTACGAGAGGTGTTTCCCATGGCAGACATCAATCAGGCCATCACCGAAAGCGCACCTAAAGTGCGTTCTGCCGAGGACATGGCCGCACGACGCAAGAGCGATTCAGAGGGATTTCGGCTCATCTCGCCAGCGCCCCCTACAACGAAACGTGGGCATACGTCGAAACCAGCGCTACGCGGCTGCATTTACGGGCTTGCCGTCGGCGACGCGCTGGGCGTTCCTTACGAGTTTAGGCCCCGCGGCACGTTCAAATGCACGGACATGATCGGCTACGGCACGCATGGGCAGCCCGCCGGCACCTGGAGCGATGACACGTCCATGACGCTTGCTACCTGTGACTCGATTAGGGAGCTCGGGCACATCGACACCGCAGACATGCGCGACAAGTTCGTACGCTGGATTGCCCGTGGCGAGTATACGATCGACGGCGTTTTCGATTACGGCGGCACGACCGCCCGCGCTTTGCACACCGGCAAAGGAGGCTCCGGCGAGCGCGACAACGGCAACGGATCGCTCATGCGCATCGCTCCCCTAGCGTTCACCGATGCGACGGACAACGAGATCCGCGAGGTCTCGGCAATCACGCACGCCCACAGAACATCAACCGATGCATGCATCATATTTGTTGAGCTGATGAGGAATGTGATGAACGGCGCGCTCCCCTCGCGGGCACTCCATCTGAAAGGCGTGCCTGAGCAGGAAATCAGGTCAGGTGGCTTCGTGCGCGACACGCTTAAGGCAGCCACCTGGTGCTTCGTCAACACTACCAGCTACGAAGATTGCGTGCTTGTCGCCGTCAACCTGGGCGACGACACCGATACCACCGCAGCCGTTGCCGGCGCCCTCGCCGGCACGGTATACGGCATCGACGCAATTCCGCAGGAGTGGACCGACGCCTTGCGCGGTAAAGAGCTGATAGAGCAGTGTTTGTTTTAGGGCGCACTTACGATAGAAACTGACCAGGAGGCACCACGGAAAGAAAGATCGCAAATATAGACGAGTTCCAAGTGGACGAAAACGGGATTCCGCTATTTCCAGCAGGACTGAAGGAAGAAGCCAACCTCTATGTTCTCCCCGACGGGCGTTACCTCCCCTGCGGGGTCTACCGAACCGAAGATGGCGGCTCACTCATTTATGAGCCATCCGGGCTCAGCTTCTTCGGGCAGATGCTTGCTCAATTCAAAGAGTGCTAGGGGTTTGATTGCCCGTTAGATCGACACTGTTCCAAACCATGGAATGGGCAGGATGTCTCCCACCGCGGCCTGTGAGGTAAAATCTTGACTGCCGCGGAATCCGCCTGCGGGCAACGCTCCGATCTCCGATTGGGGTGAAGCCTATGAACTTGTTTCTTGAAATCCTGCGCCTCTCGATGTATGTGACCGGCATTGCCCGGAACCTCTACTCGATCTGGCGGGTATATAAGCAGTAACGGATAGCGAAGGGAGTCATAAAAAGGGCCGGTTGCAGCCGGCCCTTTAGACGATAATACCTGCGTTGCCCGCGCTTCCGAAGTGTGACTAGCTGAGGAGCGGGTTCCGCGGCACATCCTGATTTTACCCAGCGAGACGGCTCTTTTGCAGCCGCTCCACCGATTATTTACATCTGGCACCCTCAAACAATCAGACGACAGTCCGCACTCCTGCGAGCTGCCCCGTTCCTCTAGCTATCGGATCGCAGCGCCGACCGGCACTACTCCCCTACTTCCCAAAGATCGCAGCGAGCAAGCCCTTGCGTTTGGGCTTTTCTTCTCGGTAGGAACCCTCGGCAACCGCTGCCACCTGGCGCGGTTGCTCGCCGCCTCCCTTACGCACGATCTGGTAGAGGAAGGGCGATTTAACGTATTTGACCTCGACGGGCGTGGCGTGCACGGTGCTCTCACCGGACAGATGCAGACTCGGGCTGAGCGGCGCCACAATATGCGTCTCGCGCTTGTCGCTAAACACCACCGCGGCCGCGCGGCCCGTCTGGCCGTTTACGGCAATGCGCACCTGCTCGCCATCGCGGCTGTCCGTCGCTGGGCGATCGACAAAGTAGACCGGTACCATCACCAGGCCGTCCTTGTGCTTGCGGGCCTTGCGCGCCCAGGTGCGGATGCTCTTTTTATTGAGCCCCAGTACAGCCTCGGCGTCGTTGCCCGCAACGTCGAGCGCCAGCTTATCAATGACCACCTGGTCCTTGGTAGACGCATCGACGGAGACGACGCGAAAGTCGCCTTCCTGCATGGCGGGATCGAACGGACCGACCTTGGCAAAGTCCCACGGCTCCAAAATGCCCAGGAGGCGAACGTCCAGGTAGTTTGCCCTGGGATACGCCCAGTCGAGCACCTCGTAGTACACCAGGGTCTCCTTGCTCAGGCCCTTGACCGGGAAGGACGCCATCATGCGCAGGTCCGCCAGCGCCATGGGGAAATAGAAGAGCATCATGTCGTTTTGGATCGCATCTTCCACGTCGTGCCCGGCAAAGGCGTCGGGGTACTGGCGCACCAGCTGCAGTGCGTTGGCACGTGCCTGCTGCGGCGAGATTTCGCAGGGAATGCCCTGCTCCGGCACATACTCTGCACCCACGCCCATGGTCAGACGCTTGCTGAAGGTACCGGGCTTGAGTAGGTCGGCAATGCCGATCTTGTTGCCGCAGGACGGGCACTCAAACACACGCTGCGTTGACTCGCCCTCAAAGGACGCTCCGCAGAAGGGGCAAGGAATGCTCACATGCGTAGCCTCTTGGAACTCTTGCGCCGTGCCGCGATCCTCCCACAGCAGATGTTCCAGGACCGACTGATTGCGCCAGTGCGAATTGAAGAAATACCAGTCCGGGTCCTCCGGGCGCTCGAGTTGCGACACATGCGTGAGCTTGAGCAGTCCATCCACCACCGTCAACGGCGTATGGCGAATGCCCAAAGCGCTCTTGGGCTCTCCGGCGTCCGCCTGCCACGGAATGACCGCACCGCAATAAGCGCACTCAAAGCTGCGCTTAGCTTGGTGTGTGTACATAGGGCCGCCGCAGTTTTGACATTTAATGGCAAACATCTCGTCCATGGAAACGTCCTCCTTTGCACAGGGGCTGTCGGCATTAAGTATGTCGATCAAACAGGCACATGCCCATACCCATGTGGCCCAAAATGGACCACCCAGGCAGACGAGAAGGCTCGCTCGTTAGCACCGGCAGACTATTGCTGCATTTTCTGAGCATCGGCGCACGACGCCCCCGCGCGAGCTACACTATCCCCTTAAACATGATTGTGAGGACGACCGCTATGCTATTTGTTAATCGGCTGGTACATACACTTGTTCCCGGCAGCGAGGGCGAGCCGGTCGATACAACTTGTCGCACCAACGCGGGCTTTGCCGCAAGCCTCATCTGCATTGGCCTCAACATTACCCTGTGCCTAGCCAAGGGCATCGCGGGCCTGCTCGCCGGCTCCGTCTCGCTCATCGCCGACGCCTTCAACAACCTCTCCGACGCCTCGAGCAACATCGTGAGCCTGCTCGGATTCCGCCTTGCCAGTCGCCCGGCGGACGAAGGTCACCCCTATGGACACGGCCGCTACGAATACCTCGCCGGTCTGGTTGTCGCCGTCCTCGTTTGTGCTGTCGGCATCAACCTGATCCTGGAGTCGGTTACCAAGATCATCAAGCCCTCCCCCACCGCCTACACGCTCGTTTCACTTGCGGCACTGGCTACATCCATGCTCGTTAAGCTCTGGATGGCCGCGTTCAACCGCACGCTGGGCAACCGCATCGACTCGGAGACGCTCATCGCCACGGCGCAGGACTCCAAAAACGATGTCATCACCTCGGGCTCGGTCTTGGCGGCGGCGCTTATTTCGCAAACGACAGGCTTTGATCTCGACGGCTGGGCGGGCCTGGGCGTAGGCATCTTCATTTGCATCAGCGGCATGGGCCTGGTGCGCGACGCCATCAGCCCGCTGCTGGGGCAAGCGCCCGACCCCAAGCTCGTTCAAGCGATTCGCGACAGGATTATGTCGTACCCCCAGGTCCTGGGCACGCACGACCTGATGGTGCACGACTACGGCCCCGGCCGCCAGTTTGCCAGCGCACACGTGGAAATGCCCGGCGAGGGCGATGCCTTTGAGCACCACGAGATCCTGGACACCATCGAACACGACATCAAACGCCAGATGGGCATCGACATTACACTGCACTGCGACCCCATCGCAACGACCGGTGACGACCTGCGCGGCTGGGTCAAGCGCGGCGTAGCGCAGATCGACCCCACGCTTTCCATCCACGACCTGCACGAACACGATGGCTTTGTGTCATTTGACCTGGTGCGTCCCGACGGCTTTGACATATCCGACGAGGAGCTGCTGGAGCTCGTCACGCGCATCGTGCACGAGCGCAGGCCCGATGCATCATGCGTCGTCACATTTGACTCGGGCTTTAGCTCGCCCGACCGTCCGGCAGAGCAGCTGTAATCGACAGCAAAACGGGACGCAGGACCGCCGACCAACGCGCCTATGCGCCCGGTCACGCGATCCTGCGTCCCGTTTTTGTTTGCACTGCTAAGGCTCTAGCCGCTCGGCCGCTAGTTTCCCTGTGCGCCCGAAATGCCGTTTTGTAGGGCGTTCCAGGCATCCGTCGCCATGTCTCCCAAGTTCTGCGCGGTATCACCCAGGTTTTGTGCCGTATCGCCCAGCTCTTGCGCCTTATCTCCCAACTCCTGCGCCTTGTTGCTCAAGTCCTCCAGCGTATTGGAGCTCGAGCTGTCGGTACCGCTTTGGCCGCCGGACGAGTTGCCATAGCTGTTCTTGTGCGTGAGCTGAATCTCCAGGTTGCCGTTGTCGTTATAGTAGGCATTCGTAACAACCCAGTTGGAATCGATGACGGGCGTTGAGCCATCGTCGGTCAGAATCACGGCGTTCGAAAGGTCGGCTCCGCGCGACTTGAGGAGCTTCTTGGCGTTGGACCAGTACTGTCCCGGGATATCGGTCAGCTCTACTGCACCTGTCTGGTCGACCTCTGTCTGCTCGGCCGTCGTGCTGGTTGTAGCACCTCGCTTGTTGAGCATGCCCGTCACGATGGCAAACACAACCGACAGCGCAAAAAAGATCGCCAACACAATGAGGATCTTCTTGATCACGCTCGACGAACGCGACGGCGTCTCTTCCTCGTCCTCACCATACTGCGGAATCGATTTGGGATACTCGCGATAGGGCTGGCGCGCATACGGATCGCGCGACTCATAACGAGGCTGGGCCTGCGCCGTGCGCGGCATATACGTCGTCTGCTGAGGCTGCGGAATGGGATTTTGCGGCAGGTTGTCATAAGCGCCTGCCGCCGCATTGTCATACGGGTCCGGCGCCGCATTGCCATACGGATCCTGCGGTGCATAATCAAACGGATCCCGCGGTGTATCGCCATAGCCCATAACTCGTGTGGGTTCGGCGGACGCCTGCGTCGTATCGGGGGCAGCATTGCCGGGGTTCGACACAATGCGGGTCGCATCGGCGCTGCCGCCAGCCTGTGCGGAGCCATATCCGCCCATCACGGTCGTCTTGTCCTGGTCCATGCAACGTTTCCTTTCCGTCGCCTGCAAGCATCAAGTTATCCATGCATTCTACCCGCGCAAAAGCCTATGATGGGCAAAGCCCGCCGGTATCTACAAGACATGCGCGGGCCTAAGGATCAAAAAGCCCCGCCGGGCCTTGGTAGGCGCGGCGGGGCGGGCAAGCGGCTATGAGTAGCAGGCTTAAAACAGGCCGGTGATGTTGCCGTCGTTATCGACGTCGATGTTTTCGGCCGCGGGGACCTTGGGCAGGCCCGGCATGGTCAGAACGCTGCCGGTCAGCGCGACCACAAAGTGGGCACCGGCGGAAACCTTGAGCTCGCGCACGGTGATGCGGAAGCCCTCGGGAGCGCCCAGCGCCTTGGCGTTGTCGCTAAAGCTGTACTGCGTCTTGGCGACGCACACCGGCAGGTTGCCAAAGCCGTTCTCGCGCAGCTCGGCAAGCTGACGCTTGGCAGCCGGCGTAAAGTCGACGCCGTCGGCGCGGTAGACCTTAGTGGCAACGGCCTCAAGAGCATCGGCAACATCGGCACCGTCCTCGTAGGCAAACTTGAGCTCGCTCGGCTGCTCAATCAGCCGCATAACCTCATCGGCCAGGTCGAGCGCGCCCTCGCCGCCCTTGGCCCAAACCTCGGACAGCTTAACGTTGACGCCGAGCTTCTGGCACTCGGACTCGATGAGCTCGAGTTCGGCCTTGGTGTCCGTCGGGAAGCGGTTGATGGCGACCACGCAGGGCAGACCGTAGACATTCTGAATGTTGTCGACGTGGCGCAGCAGGTTGGGCATGCCGGCCTTGAGGGCATCGAGGTTCTCGTCATTAAGGTCGGCCTTGGCAACGCCGCCGTTGTACTTAAGCGCACGGGCAGTGGCGACAATCACGACGGCGCTGGGGCGAACGCCCGTCATGCGACACTTAATGTCGAGGAACTTCTCAGCACCCAGATCGGCGCCAAAGCCTGCCTCGGTAATGGCGACATCGCCAAAGCGCATGGCCATACGCGTGGCCATGATGGAGTTGCAGCCGTGGGCGATATTGGCGAAGGGGCCGCCGTGGACAAACGCGGGCGTGCCCTCGAGCGTCTGCACAAGGTTGGGCTTGAGCGCATCCTTAAGCAGCGCAGCCATGGCGCCCTGAGCCTTGAGGTCGCGGGCGCGAACGGGCTCGCCGGCATAGCTGTAGCCGACGACGATCTCGCCCAGGCGCTCCTTGAGGTCGTTGATACTCGTGGACAGGCACAAGATCGCCATGACTTCGGAGGCAACAGTGATGTCGAAGCCATCCTCGCGCGGCACACCCTGGGCCTTGCCGCCAATGCCGTCAATAACGTGGCGCAGCTGGCGGTCGTTCATGTCGACAACGCGCTTCCAGGTGATGCGCTTAACGTCGATACCGAGCTGGTTGCCCTGCTGAATATGGTTGTCAAGCATGGCGGCCAGCAGGTTATTGGCGGCACCGATAGCGTGGAAGTCGCCGGTAAAGTGCAGGTTGATATCCTCCATGGGGATGACCTGGGCCCAACCGCCGCCGGCGGCACCGCCCTTTACGCCAAAGACGGGGCCGAGCGAAGGCTCGCGCAGGGCCACAGCGCTCTTGACGCCGCGACGACGCAGGCCGTCGGCCAGACCGATGGTCGTGGTGGTCTTGCCTTCGCCAGCGGGCGTGGGGTTGATGGCGGTCACGAGGACGAGCTTGGCCTGGTGATTGGTCGGCTCGTTAAGCAGCGAATAGTCGACCTTAGCCTTGTCGAAGCCGTACGGAATCAGGTGCTTTACGTCGACGCCGGCGTTCTTAGCCACCTCGGTAATGGGCAGCGGCGTGACGGAACGTGCGATTTCGATGTCAGTAGGCATGGGCGGTCCTTTCGTTACCGGATGAGAAAAAGACCAATTCAGCATAGCACGGGCGCGCAATAGTAAAACACCCGTAACCGATGAATGGCGATATGTTTATCCAATGCTCAGCGATAGCCTACAGACCAGCCAAAACAAACCCGTCTCTAAACGGCTGGCTCGATGCCCAAGTGTTCAAAGGTGCGAAGCGTTGCCTGGCGGCCCTGGGGCGTGCGAATCATCAAGCCGCACTGCAGCAGATAGGGCTCATAGACATCCTCGAGCGTACCCGGGTCCTCGCCCACCGCGCTGGCAAGGGTCGTCAGGCCCACGGCACGGCCGGAGAACGTCTTGGCAAGCGTCTCCAAGATGCGAATATCCATCCAGTCCAGACCAAGCTCATCAATCTCGAAGAACTCGAGCGCCTGACGGCAAATATCAAGCTCAATAGGACCGTTGCCGCGCACCTGCGCATAGTCGCGCACACGCTTGAGCAGACGGTTGGCCAAGCGCGGCGTGCCACGCGAGCGCGAGCCGATCTCAAGCGCGCTCGGATGGTCTATCGTCACGCCCAAGATGGTCGCCGAGCGCGTCACGATCTGGGCGAGCTCCTCGACCGTGTAGTAGTCCAGGCGATACGAAATGCCAAAGCGATCGCGCAGCGGGCCGGTCAGCATACCCGAGCGGGTCGTTGCCGCTACCAGCGTAAACTTGGGGATATCCAGGCGAATCGAGCGAGCGGCCGGGCCTTTACCGATAACGATATCGAGCGCAAAGTCTTCCATAGCGGGATACAGGACCTCCTCGACCGAGCGGTTAAGGCGGTGGATCTCGTCGATAAACAGCACGTCACCTGGCTGCAAGTTGGTAAGGATAGCCGCCAGGTCACCCGTACGCGCGATGGCCGGGCCGCTCGTCGTCTTGATCTGAGCGCCCAGCTCGTTGGCGATAACCGTGGCCAGCGTGGTCTTGCCCAGACCCGGAGGGCCCGAGAAAATCACGTGGTCGAGCGTCTCGCCACGGCTCTGCGCCGCCTCGATCAGCACGCGAAGGCTCTGCTTGATATGCTCCTGACCGCAGTAGTCGTCCAGGCGCTGGGGACGCAGGGTACGGTCGACATCGAGATCCTCGGCCGTCAGTTCCGAACCCACCATACGCTCACCGTGCGCCATGGATGCCGCCGGCGAGTTGGCGGGCGTCGCCCACAGGTCCTGAGAGTCATCGGCTTCCCACATCACGCATCCATTCCGAGTCGCTTAAGCGCCGCGCCGAGCAGATCCTCGACACGCATATCCTGCCCATCATACCCGCTCAGGGCAACCTCGGTCTCCTGCGGGCTAAAGCCCATGGAGAGGAGCGCCGCGCGGGCGTCGTCGATCGCCGAGGGAGCGGCGGCAGGGACCGGCATCGCAACCTGGCCGGGAATCACGTCGACCGGAACAAAGCCCTTGTCCTTGGCAAAGGTACTTTTGAGCTCCAAGATGAGGCGCTGAGCGGTCTTTTTGCCCACACCAGGCACCTTGGCCATGCCCTTGTCATCCTCGGCCATTACCAGGGAATACAGCTGTCCCACGGTATAGGTGGAAAGCACGGCAAGCGCCAGACGCGGGCCAACACCCGACACGGACACGAGTCGGTCAAACATCGTGCGCTCGTCCTTGGAGGCAAAGCCAAAGAGCGTCATGGCGTCCTCGCGCACCTGCATGCGGGTATAGAGGCGAACCTCACCGCCGGGCGTAGGCAGCGTGGCGGCAGTGCTGCCCGAAATACCGAGCTCAAAGCCCACGCCCGACACATCGACGACAGCAGAGCTCATCGTGGCCTCGACAAGCGTTCCATGGAGCTGGGAGATCATCAGTATCCGGTTCCTCTCTGTTGATAGAACTCGCCGCCGGTAAGCGCCCGGGTGCGGCTTAGGTTAACGTGACAGATGGCGCAGGCCAGCGCATCGGCGGCATGGTCTGGGTGAGGGTCGTGATCGAGCTGCGTGAGCGTACGCACCATGTAGGCAACCTGCCGTTTATCTGCAGCGCCCGTGCCCACCACGGCCTGCTTGATCTGCATGGGCGTGTATTCGCCAATCTCGAGCGCGCATTCCGAAAGCGCCACGAGCGCGGCACCGCGGGCATGCGCCGTGGGGATGGCCGAGCGGACGTTAGCGCCAAAGTAGATGCTCTCGATAGCCGCGGTATCGGGACGGTAGCGTTCGACGACGCCCTTGAGGTCGCGGGCGATATGCGACAGGCGCACCGCGAGCGGGCTGCCCGCGCTGGTCTCGATACAACCGTAGGCACGGCAGCGAACCTCGCCACGTCGCTCCTCGATAATCCCCCAGCCCGTATGGGCCAAACCGGGGTCGATACCCAAAATGACCAAGCCGACCTCCCCTCGTCACAAGCACAGCGCAAGGCAAGGCCCCGCGCATCATTCACGAACGTCTGTTCTAGAATAACACAACGGGGCCAAGACGCTTAGTTGAAGTATCGGGGTTGGAAGCGAATCCCATCCCATAGTTAGTTTTGGCTGAAGAATGGGAACTGCCTCGGGTCAACCGGCGGATGCGGCATCGGCGTGCCCTGGGGCCCACCCTGTGGTCCGCCCTGGCCGCCCATCATCTTGTCGATGGCGTCCTGGACCTCGCCCTCGAACTTTTTCATTCCCTCGTGCAAACGACGCTGACCGTCCTCGGAGCGCAGCTCCTCCATCTGCTCGGGCGAAATACCCAGCAGCTCGCCCAGTATGCCCATCATCTCGCCGCGCATACGGTCACTCGTGTCGTCGTCGGCAAAGCGGCGCACCTCGGCGCGTGCCAGCGAATCAACCGTCATGCGCTCCTTACCGTTGAGCCCCAGATCGGACCACGCGAGCATGTACGGCCAGGAGCGCTCGACAAATGAACGGGCCGAGACGATCGGCGCCGTCGGTAGCATGCGGCGGGCGGCCTCGCCCTGGCGCACGAGCATCAGCAGCAGCGAGCAGACCTCGGGCTTGGTGGCGGCCATCGGGATGTCGTCGAAAGGTCGATTGCGGTCTACGTGCGACTCAAGCGCACCATCGACCTCGCCCGGCTCAAGCCCGCCAAGCAGCTGTGCCGCACGATCGAGCATGTCAACCGGACCGGCGAGCGTCGAGAGCGCCTGCGCCAGCACGCGATCCATGCAATCCTCTACCGCGTTGAGCGTCACGAGCTCTTGGGGCACCACGGCCGAGGCGCGGTTGCGCACGCGTGCCACAAACTCGAGCGTCGACAGATACACATCGCCAAAGGGCGCATAATCGCCCTGGTAGCCACCGCAAAGCGCGGGCGCCGCCAGCGCGTACTCGGTCTTGGAAAGCGGGCTCAGCGCCATAGCGCCCAGCTCGAGCGCCGTATCCTCGAGCATCAGGCCCAGCGCACGCGAACGCAGGCGTTCGGCATCGCCCGCCGACACGTCGCGATCGAGCACGCGCGCCGCATCCGGCGCATCGCGCTCGACAGTGCGAATGTGCAAGCGCTCGGCGATTGAGCGAACAGCGGAACAACGGGCGGCCTCGGCCTCCTCCTGCGCCGGCGTAAAGATGCGATTGCGCCCCAGCACCAGGCCAATCACATTACGCGAACCCAAGGCATCGACGGCAAGTGCCGCCAACAGGGACGACGGCAAATCGCCCTCGAGCGCCACCACGGCACGCGACGCACCGCGGGCGCGGGCATTGTCGCGCACGGCAAGCACCAGCGCCTGCCACAGCCACTCCTCGGAGCGAAACTGGGGCAGCTCATGGTCCTCCAGGGCATCGAGCATCACGCCGCGCTGAATCTCCTGAACCAGCAGGCTCTCCTCAAAACACGGCGCCTGGGCCACCACGCGACCGCAGTCGTCGAGCACAAACGAACCGCCGGTATACACCGACTCGTCATAGGCACCGATCGGCGCCATGCAGGCAAACCATACGCTGCGCTTGGACGCGATCTTGCGGTAGGCACCGCTGCGCACGGCGGCGACGCCAGCTGTCTCGCGGTCGGTCATGTCAAACGCGTTGAACTGGAAATAGGCAATGAGGTCGACACCGGTCGGCAGCATTTCGAGCTCGCGGTCCAGGTCAAACACCACGGCGATGCGCACGCCGTCCACGTCAAACACCGGAGGCGCCCAACGCGCGTCGTTGCTCTCGCCACGCTGCAGGGCGATGCTTGTGCGCGCGGGCACCACGCGACCGTCTTTGAGCATCATATAGTCAAGCAGGGGCTGGCCCTCAAACAAAACCGCAGCGGGCACGATGCAGATCATGTCGAGCTCTTGGATGCGCTCGGCAACGCCCGTCAGACCCGTCAGCATATCGTGCTCAAAATCGGCAGCGCCCACCAGGCCACCGGGCATGGCGCCCATAAAGAGTGGAGCCGGAACGCACAGCATGCGCGCGCCGCGCTCATGAGTCAGGCGAGCCTGGTCCTCGATGCGGCCGCAGATGCCCTCAATATCACCCAGGCGCATATCGATCTGTGCAAGTGCGAGCTTCATGGCCCAGCCCTTTCCGTCGTAAATCGTCGTTGTCGTAGTAAAAGCGCCGGCCGCATAATGCAGCCGGCGCTCGCATGTGCATATGCTAGCTATGATACCCCGAGCGGGGGCGCGCTCCTAGAACGTCGCGGACCACAGCCCATGCAGGTTGCAGTAGGCATAGACGGTACCGGTCTTGGAACCGCCAGCGAAAAACGTCGTGGGCTTCATGCCGGGCTCAAGGTAATGGATCTCCAGGCGGCCCTCGGCCTCAAGCGCGATCCACTCGATGTAGTGCTCGGGCAGCATGGGGTGCTCCGTCGAGCCCACGCGCGCACGAATAACGTGGCCGTCGCGCTCGATCTCGACAACAGGCACGTGCTTCTCGTGCGCCGCATCCTCGGTGTTTGCCGTCAGCTCCGTGCAGCCGGCAGGGGTCGCAACGCCGTCGCCAAGGGCGGCAATGAGCTTGCCGTCGGAGTCCTTAAAGAATTTCGCCATGATGTTCTCCTTTGCTGATGTGCCGATGTTCTCGATGGTTCTTATGCCCAAAGGCAGGCAAACCATCCACGGCATGGCAAATGAACACATAACGGGCGGGAACGGTGGGGCGGCGCGTACTATCCGCCCCGGCAACCTCATCCCGCGCGCAGCTAGCGACCGTCGCCACCGAGCAGCGCCAGAACATCTTCGCGCGTGAACAGCGCCGACGAGATACCATCGCCGCCGAGCACGCTGTTGACCAGATCGCGTTTGGACTCTTGCATCTGCATAATGCGTTCCTCGATCGTGTCCTTGGCGATGAGCTTGTACACGGTCACGGTGTGCTGTTGGCCAATGCGGTGGGCGCGGTCGGTCGCCTGGTCCTGCGCCGCCACGTTCCACCATGGGTCGTAGTGGATGACCACGTCGGCAGCCGTCAAATTAAGGCCCACGCCGCCCGCCTTGAGCGAAATCAAGAACACCGGTACCTCGCCCGCCTGGAACTGAGCAACCATCTTGGCGCGGCTCTCCTTGGACGATGCGCCCGTGAGCTTAAGAAAGGCGATATCCTCCTTGGCCAGACGCTTGCCGATGATATCGAGCATGCCCGTAAACTGGCTGAACAGCAAGATGCGATGACCGCCGTCGAGCGCGCCGTGGACGAGCTCCATACACGTATCGAGCTTGGCGCTTCCCGCCTTGTAGTCCGCATAGTGCAGATGCGGGTCGCAACAGATCTGGCGCAGCTTGGTGAGCTCGGCAAGCACCTTGAGCTTGTCTTTCTTAAACTCCCCCGCCTCGCGGTGCTGCACCTGCTGGGCGATGCGGTCCTGATTTGCCAGGTAGAGCTTGCGCTGCTCGCCGGTAAGCTGCGCCATCACCGTATCCTCGATCTTCTCGGGCAGATCGGCCACCACATCTTCCTTGACGCGACGCAGCACAAACGGCGACACGAGCGCCTGCAGACGAGCGGCGCTGTCACCCTCGGCATGTTCGACGGGACCCTCAAAGCGCTTGGCAAATGAGTCGCGCGTGCCCAGAAGGCCCGGCATCAAAAAGTCGAAGATGCTCCAGAGCTCGGACAGACGGTTTTCGATGGGCGTGCCCGTCAAGGCAAAGCGCACGCCGGCCGGCAGGCGCTTGGCAGCGCGGGCCACCTGGGTGAGCGGGTTTTTAATGTACTGGGCCTCGTCGAGCACCACGCGGGCAAAGTCCTGCTCGACGTATTCGTCGATGTCGCGGCGCATAAGGTCATACGACGTTACCACCACGTTATGCTCGGCCACGCCGGCAATTTGCACGCGGCGTTGAGCCTTGGCACCCACAATGGCGCACACATCAAGCGACGGGGCAAAGCGCTCCAGCTCGGCGGTCCAGTTGTATACAAGCGACGCAGGGCACACCACAAGCGTGGGCTTGGTGTCCCCCGCCTCCACGCGCGCCAGAATGTGCGCGATCATCTGCAGTGTTTTACCCAGGCCCATATCGTCGGCCAAGATGCCGCCAAGGCCCAAATGCTCAAGCGAGCCGAGCCACTGGTAGCCGTCGACCTGGTAGCCACGCAGCGTAGCCTTGAGCGAGGCGGGCACCGTAAAGTCCATCTTGCCGAGCGTGTCCAGGCGCTCGACAGTGCGGCGAAACGCCGCGTCGCGATCGGCCTCGAGCGCGGGCGTGCGCGCGAGCATGCTGTCGACAAACAGGGTACTCGACGCGGGAAGCGACACGCCGTCGAGCAGGTCGACAGCATCGACCCCCAGGTCCTCGGCAAGGCCAAACGCAGCGCGGGCACCTTCATCCAGGCGAACGATGTCACCGGACGTAAGGCGCGCAAACGTCTGGTGACGCTTATACGAATCGAGATAGACAGCAAGGTCAGCCGCCGAAAGCCCGCTCGCACCCAGCTCGACGTCGAGCAAGTTGCTCTTGACGGTGGCGCGCACCGAGAGCTTAGGCGCAGGGCGTACCGAGATCTGGCGCAGGCGGTCGCTGAGCATGACCTCGCCCAACTCGGACAGGGCAGACAGGCCCTCGGTCAGCAAGTGGAACAGGCTCTCGTCATCGCGCTCCTCAAATGCCAGGCCGCCCTCGTAGAAATCGAAGTACAGGGCAGCCGTGTCCATAACGCGAAACTCCGCCACCGTATCGCGGGGCGGAACGCCGGGGCGTTGTTCTTCGAAGGGACTGCCCGGAGCACCAAGACTAAAGAGATCTGCCGACCAATCGCCGTAGGTCACCGTAATCTTGCAGGTCACAAGACCATCGTCGACGCCGATCGCCATGGCAAAGCTCGGCTCGGGCGCCACGGCGTCGAGCGCGGCGGGAGCGGTCAGGTCGGTGTAGTCGCGCAAGATAGGCAGCGCCATGCGGCAGAACTCGCCCACCTGGTCGGCGGCGATATGGACCGGCGTGCGGCAGGGCAACAAGTGCGAAAGGAACGGCGCCGCATGTTGGGCAAACGCCGTGTCGGTACGGCGCGCGCGGCGCGTATCGACCAGATAGGCTGCGTCGCTCGAGACAAAGCAATGCGTATCGGCCGGAAGGCGCAAGTCGTAGCTGCCTCCCGCCGCCGGTGCAATCTTGGCGGCAAGAAGCGGCGGGCGCTTAGCCGGGACTTCGCCCTCCCCCTGCGGCGACGGCTCGACTTCCACCTCGTAGGAGCGATGCGTCGTCGTCCCCCGCGACCAAGCGGGCTCAAAGGACATGGACCTGCCACACAGCAGGTCCAGCACGGACACGACGGAATACTCGGATACCGGCAACTGACGCTCGGCGACAAAGCCGCTGCGGGCAAAGTCATACGATGCCGAGCGCGAGCTCGTAATATCGCCTAGGTAGGCGACCGTCATTGCGATAAAGTCGAGCAGCTTTGTCGACACGTCATCGAAAGCCTCGGGCACATGGGCAAACGTAAGCTTCTTGCCATAGGAGAACGTACCGCCGCGCACATAGGCATCGGCCATGCCGTCGATATCCTTAACCACGTAGGACACCGAACCGCAGCGAATGCGAAACTCGAGCGCCCAGTTAAAGCGATCGGCAAACAGCGGATTGTAGTACGGCACCAGCGAGGGCTCCAGCACCGCTTTGGGCGCATCGGGGTCGATGGTGCCGGCGAGCTTGCGGCGCATGGCCGCGAGCTCGTCCATGCGCGCGTCCGAAAGATCGGAAAGCGCCGCCACAAGGCTCGGGCTCGTGGGGACGGGCGCCGGGAAGGGAAAGTTGGGGTTGACCGCAGATGCGGTGGGCGCGGGGCGCGTGGGCTGCTTGGACTGTGCGGGCGGTACCGTAAACGTGCGGACCGGCGTACGCAAGCCCTCGACGGGCTCGGCGCCACTGGCATCCAGATACGCCAGCGCCGTGGCGATAACGTGCTTGCACATGCCGGAATAGCGGAAGGCGGCGGGACAATCGCAGTCGTAGTCGATAACCTCGTGCTCGTCCATATCGAGCGCCACGTGCGTCTTGTACAGGTCGCCGCGCGAGCCGCGCACCGAGCCCTCGATGTTCACGCTTTTGGAGAAGCGCGAGCCGGAGTCCTCAAACGACAGCACGGCGCCGTTGAGCATGAGCGAGCGCCCCTTCATAAAGGTACTGCTGAGCGCCGCCTCCTTACGAAGCGCCTGCACAAACGTCCCCTGCGCCATCACTTCCTCCAATCTCGCACCAGGTAGCTAATTTGGGACGGGGCTATTTTAGCTACCCCCACATGTCGGTTGAGAATTATTCAAATCCCAGCCAAATCGCCGTCAGCCAAAGGGTAGCTAAAAAAGCCCCGTCCCAAATTAGCTACCCCTCAGCAACGCCGTCCCTAGATCACCGTCACTCTGCCTTGGTTACCCACGATGGCCTTGGCCTCGGCTAGCAGCGGAATCGAGCGTGCGTTGACCTTGGCCGGCACCTCGGCACGCAGTACGCGCCCGTCCACCTGCTCGATAAAGATCTCCACGCGGTCGCCGCCCGGGTTGGCGGTAAGCACCGTGGCAAGACGCGCCATATTGCCCTGGCTAAAGCGGCTGTTGGGCACCATGACCTCAAACACCTTGGGCTTGTTGCTCTCCTCGTTAAGCTCAAGCGGCACGATCTCCTGCGCGATGATCTGGTCGCCGCGGTCCGAGCGCTCGAGCTTGCCCTTAATGCGCACAAACGCATCGGACAGCTGTGCACCGGTCTCGGGATCGACCTCGCCGTATAGATACCCCTCGGCTTCCTTGTAGGTCTTGGGGAACACCACGACGGTGGCCTCGCCTTCCATGTCCTCGAGCTGCACGATGCCCATGGGGTCGCCGTTTTTGGTCACGCGCTTGGACACGCTCGAGACCATACCGGCCCACCACAGCGCCTTGCCCTCGGGAATCTCCTGGTTGATGGTACCGCCCGTGGGGTTTTGCACCTCGTAGCCGGTGTCGATCTGCGAGAACGAGAAGTCGCGCGCTTTGCTAAGTGCATACTCAAACGGGCGCAGCGGGTGGTCCGAGACATAGATGCCCAGAACCTCCTTCTCCTGGCTCAGCTTAAGGTGGCGGTCCCACTCCTGGCCATCCGGATCGGGCACGCTCACCTCAAACCCCGAGCCCTCAACGTCGCCAAACATATCGAAGAACGACGTCTGGCCGCTCGCGCGATCCTTCTGGCGCTTTACCGCGGCGTCGATGATGTTCTCGGGGTTGTTCTTGTCCACAAAGTGCATCATCTGGCGGCGTGGATAGCCCGTGGAGTCGAAGGCGCCTGCCTTGATGAGCGATTCGATCACGCGACGGTTGGCCTGGCTCGAGTCCACGCGCTCGACAAAGTCGTGCAGCGTCTTAAACGGACCGCCTGCCTCGCGCTCAGCGATAATCGCCTGCGCCACGCCGGTACCCACGCCTCGAATGCCGGCCAGACCAAAGCGCACGCCCTCCTTGGTAGCCGTGAACTCGGTGCCGGACTCGTTGACATCTGGCGACAGCACGGGGATGCCGTCGTGACGGCACGCCGAGACGTAATGCACGATCTTGTCGGTCTTGCCCGTGTAGGACGTCAGAACGGCCGCCATGTACTCGTGCGGATAGTGCGCCTTGAGCCACGCCGTCTGCATAACCAGGATGGCGTAGCCAGCGGAGTGCGACTTGTTAAAGGCGTAAGATGCGAACTCGAGAACATCGTCCCAAATCTTCTGGGCGACCTCGCGCGTGTAGTTGTTCTTGATAGCGCCGTTCATCCAGTGGTCGTAGGTGGTCTCGTCCGAGCCATCCTCCCAGTGGAGCACCGTCGACGTGAGCAGCTTGATCTTTTTCTTAGCCACGGGCTTACGGATACGCGAGTCCGATTCGCCCTTGGAGAAGCCGCACATCTCGACGGAGATGAGCATAACCTGCTCCTGGTAGACCATAGTGCCGTAGGTTTCGCCCAGGATGTCGTCCAGGCGGTCGTCGTAGGAGACGGCCGGCTCCTTGCCGTTCATACGGTTGATGTAGGACGAAACCATGCCGGCGCCCAGCGGGCCCGGGCGGTACAGGGCGATCAATGCCACGACGTGCTTGTACTCGGTGGGCTTCATATTCTTGATCGTGGCCGTCATGCCGGCGGACTCGACCTGGAAGACGCCGGCGGTGTGGCCGGAACCCATGAGCTTAAAGATCTCGGGATCGTCAAAGGGGATCTCTTCCTCTTTGATGTCGATGCCGAAGTTCTTTTTGATGTTTGCCTTGGCCTTGGAGATAACCGTCAGCGTGCGCAGGCCCAAGAAGTCCATCTTGAGCAGGCCCATGTCGGCAACGGTATGGCCCTCGTACTGGGTAATCTCGACGCCGCCCTTGGTGTCGAGCTTGGTGGGCACATGCTCGTTGACGGGGTCGCGGCAGATCAGAACGGCGCACGCGTGCACGCCCTCGCCACGGGTGAGACCCTCGATCGAGAGCGCCGTGTCGATGATGCGGCGGGCGTCGTCGTCCTTTTTATAGGCCTCGGCAAAGTCGGGGTTAAACAGATCCTCTTTGCCGGGTTGTTTTTCGAGTACCTGCTTGAGCTTGACCTTGGGGTCGCTCGAGACCATCTTGGACAGGCGCTGGCCCATGTAGACGGGGTAGTCCAGAACGCGCGCGGCGTCGTTGATGGCCTGCTTGGCCTTGATGGTCGAGTAGGTGATAACGTGGGTGACCTTCTCGGGGCCGTAGAGCTGGCGAACGTGCTCCACGACCTCGAGGCGCCGCTCATCGTCGAAGTCCATATCGATATCGGGCATCTCGGTACGCTGCGGAGACAGGAACCTCTCGAACATCAGGCCGTTCTCGAGCGGGTCGAACGCGGTAATGTTCATGGCGTAGGCGACGATAGCGCCGGCGGCCGAGCCACGGCCGGGGCCGACGCCGATGCCGTTGTCCTTGGCCCATTGCACGTACTCGGCAACGATCAAAAAGTAGGCGGCAAAGCCCTTGTCGCAGATGACCTTGTATTCGTACTCAAAGCGCTCTTTGATGTTGACGCCACAGATTTCGCGCGTGGCCCAGTCGTCACCGTAGTGTTGGCGCAGGCCCTTCTCGCACTCGCGGCGGAACTGGCTCTCGTGCGTCTCGCCGGGATCGAGCAACGGGAAGCGCGGCAGGATGATGGAGTCCCAGTCCAGCTCCACGTAGCACTTGTCGGCGATCTCGAGTGTGTTGTCGCAGGCCTCGGGGCAATACGGGAACATCGCCCGCATCTCCTCCTCGGTCTTCATATAAAACTCCGAGCCGGTCATGCGCATGCGGTTGGGGTCATCGACCTTGGCGTTCATGCCAATGCACATGATGACGTCCTGCACGGGCGCATCCTCGCGGCGCAGGTAGTGAAAGTCGTTGGTAGCGATGACCTTGACGCCCACCTGTTTGGCGATATCGATGAGCGTGCGGTCCATCTGCTCGTCGGTCAGGCCGTTATCGGTGGTAATGCCGTGTTCCTGAATCTCGATGTAAAAGTCGCCGGGGTCAAAGGTGTCACGGAAAGTCTCGGCCCACTTGATGGCGCCTTCCATGTCGCCGCGGTCGATGTATTTGGGGATGATGCCCGCGATGCAGGCGCTCGTGCAGATCATGCCCTTGGCGTGGCGGCGCAGGTTGTCGAGCGTCACGCGCGGCTTGTAGTAAAAGCCCTGCACGGCGGCCTCGGAAACCGTCTGCATCAGGTTGACGTAGCCCTCCTGGTCCTTGGCCAGAAGGATCATGTGGTAGAGCTCGGGCTTATGGTCGCGGGCGAGCGTCTCGTCCGGCGTAAAGTAGACCTCGCAGCCAAAGATGGGCTTGATGACCAGGGGCGGCTTGAGCTCGTCGATGTTGCCCTTCTCGTCCCACATGGCCATGTCCTTCACATACTGGGCATGCTCGCGCGGGTTTGCCTCGGGGTCGGGCTCCACCAGCTCGTCGCGGCGATCCTTTTCCAAGAAGGCCTTGTCGTGGCTCCATGTCTTGTACTCGGGCGTGTTGTGGTTGACGGCGTCGCAGGCCAGCGCCAGGTCGGGCACGCCGTACATGTAGCCGTGGTCGGTAATGGCCACGGCGGGCATGCCAAGCTCAACGGCACGATTGACCATATCCTGGATACGGGTTGCGCCGTCGAGCATGGAGAAGACAGTGTGGTTGTGCAGATGGACGAATGCCATATGATGAGCTCCGATGCGGGTTCGTGTTCTGACTGAACGATTTTACCGCACGGCGCGGACGGCACCCGAACCTAGCCAAACCCACACGGCTCCTCTTGAGTTGTGGTGAAATGCGGACTGTTTGGCGGCTTTTTTGGCCAAAACAGTCCGTATTCCACCGCAAGTTATCTGAGGATTAGAAGTTATAGGTGACCACTTGAGGTTCGGCGGGTTCGACGAAGATGGTTGGATTCGCCTGCTCCACGCGAACGAACTTGACGGTCACGGCCTCAAAGCCCGCCTTATGCAGAACATCAGCGTAGACGCGCGCCTGCAGGGCGTGCTTCTCCTGCAGCTGCTCCGGCGTCTCGTCCGGCGTGCCGCCCGTCTTGTAGTCGATGACCAGTGCGCGCGACGGATCGGCCGGGTCGGTGGCCAGTGCATCGATGGCGCCCTCGGCATATGCACCGTAGCGGGCAATGTCCTCGTCCTCGCAACCCAGCGAGAAGAACGGTACCTCGGCACGAACGCACGGCCAGGCAAGCAGCTCGGCACGGACCGCCGACTTGAGCCAGCGATTCAGGGCGGCATCGAAGCGCCCGCGCTGCTCCGGCGTCAGGCGCCACAGACGCGCCAGCGCATCGGCGCGCGCAGCGGGCAGCGCATCGGCACCCATCTCGATGAGCCACTGGCAGGCGGCGTGGAACGCCGAGCCCAGCGCCATAGGGTTGCCGGCGGGCTCAACGGCGGCCACGTCTGCATCCGTCATCTCGGAACCATCCGACTCCGCATCATCGCCGGACTCGTCCATGGGAACACGCGCCTCGGCGGCACGGTCTTCCGTCTCGGCATGGAGTGCCGCGGCGATTGATGAGTAGCTATACGAGTCACGCATCGGATACGGGCAGATGCCCATGCGCACGCCCACTGCCTGGGGATACACAAGCTCAAACGAATCGGGATCGGGGTCGGCGGGACCGGGCACAGTTGAGTGCGCAGCATTATCGGCGGCATCGGCATCGCCACGAACAAGCCTGCCCTCGACATCCAGCGAAGCGTTGGCCTCAAACGCCTGCTCGCCAAACGTAAAGTCCGCCAGCGAAATGAGCTCGTAGTCGCCCGGTTGGGAGTTGTCGAACACCAGGCGGTCGCTATCGAGCTGCGGCATGTCCAGACTGTCGGTCGGCAGGATGCGGCGCAGGACGTCGTAGGTCAGGTCCGTCTCGACATCGAAGGTCGGCGCCGTCACCTTGCCACGGCTCACGCCGGCGTCCATCGCCAAGATCACCAGCTCGCCCGCACGCGTCATGGCAACGTAGAGCAAGCGGGCCCGTTCCTCGAGCGAAAGCTGCAGGTCGTCGTTGCGCAGGCGGGCAAATGCCTCGGCGGGAGAGCCCGTCGCGCATACGTCCTCCATAAGCTCTGGCGGCAGCCACAGCGACGTGCCCTTGCCCTTAAACGCGTGTTCAAACTGCTTTTTGACGTCATCGCCCTTCACGAAGGTCCCGTCGGCAAGCTTAACGCCATCGAAGCGCGCCGGCAGCGCCACGACTTGCGCCCCACCGCCGACGCGACCCATCTGTGCCGCACCGGACGATTTGCGCACGCCAAAACACTCGGCAACCGCTACGACCGGATACTCCAGACCCTTGGACGCATGCACGGTCATGATGCGCACCGCGCCGTCGCCCTCCTCGTTGAGGGCGCCCGGGGCCTCCTTGCCCGCCAAGAAGCGGTCGAAGGCGAGCGCGATGGAGCGCGGAGAATTGCCGAGCTCGGCCTCTGCCTCGGTCACGGCGTCGAGCGCCTTGAGCACGTTGGCGGCAATGGCCTTCCCCTCGGGGCCGCGCTGCGCCAGACGCACGAACCAGCCGGAGGCATTGACCGCGTCGCGCGCGATGGCGGCGAACGAATCGCGTCCCACGCGACGAAGCGCGTAGCGCAGTACCTCGCGGGCACGCGTCACGAGCGGCAGGTTCTGCAAACCCGGCACATCGGAATCGCTCATGATGCCCACATCGATATTGCGGCGCGACGTCTCGCCCGTCCGCTCGTCGAGCTTGGTCGCCAGCGCCAGGAACTCCTGGACGCCGAGTGCAAACATCGGCGAGGCCAGCAACGGCATAAGACCTTGGGCCGTATCAGCCGGATTGGCGAGCGCGCAGACCAGGGCACGCACCGTCTGCACCTCGGCTGCCTGGGCAAAGACCGAGCCGCCCGCGATAACGCAGTCGAGTCCCTGGTCGCGGAAAGCCTGCGCGTAGACGTCGGCATTAGTCATACGGCCCAGCAACAACACCATGCTGCCCTGGGGCTGGCCCGCTTTAACGAGCGCTTGGAACCGCTCCGCAATCGCACGGGCTTTCGCCTGCGTTCGTTCCTGGGTGCTGCCGCCGGCAACGAGCAGCGCCTGGCGGCGCGAAGCCTTTGCCTTGAGCTTGTCCTCGCGATCGTCACTCGGCTCAAGATCCAAGAACCCCTGCATCAAACCACCGGTATCGCCGTCGAAGACGCGTGCTACGTAGCGCAGCACCTCGTCATGGCTGCGGAAGTTGCGCACGAGTTTAACGAGCTCGCCAGCAGGGGCGTCGGCCACGGCAGTCGCCTCGGGCGCAGCAGAGGAGCCCACCTTGCGCTCTTGGCGACGGAACACCTCGACCTCGGCGCCTCGGAAACGGTAGATCGACTGCTGTGCATCGCCCACGGTGCACAGCGCGCGCTCGCCCGCACCCGTCAGATAGCGAATCAGATCGACCTGCATCTGGTCGGTATCCTGGAACTCGTCGATCATGACCATCTTAAAGCGGCCCTCATAGGCAGCTCGAATAGCCGGGTAGTCGCGCAGCGCCTCGTATGCCATGCGCAACAGATCGTTATTGTCGAGCGCGGACTGGTCGGCCTTGAGCGCACGGTACTCCGCCTCCACAGCACGGGCAAGCCCCACCAGCGCATCGAGCGCCGGGCCGCCGCAGGCAAGCACGATATTGATAAACGCATCGGCTGCCTCGGCCTTGAGTAGCTCCACCTGCTCCTTAGGAAACGCCTTGCTCGCGCGTGGCATGCTGCACGACATCATGAGTCTCGCCGCATCCTCCATGGTTTTGCCGCTCGCCTCAAACGCGTCGATGGCGTCGAGTGCCGCCTGCGCTTTCTCGGTCGTGGCCTTGCTTGCGCCCAGCGCCGCACGATAGGCATCGGCAAGCGCCGAGGTGTCGGCCTGGCCGCGCGCCACGCACACATCGTCCATGCCGCCCGGCAGCTGGCTCGATAGCTCCAACAGGTCGCGCACCAGGCCTTTGATGGTGGTACCGGCGCCAAACGGCCCGCCCTCGCCCGCCATGGGATACCAAGCGTAGAGGGCCTTAAGCGAGGCGGCGAGCTCGGGCGCGGCATCGGGCACCGTCGCGCGCCCCAGCACATGCTCGACAGCCTGATCCATAAGCTCATCGGTATCGGTGAGCACCGTGAACTCAGGATCGATGCCCAGCTCCAGCGCATGCGCGCGCAGGATACGCGAGCACATGCCGTGAATAGTCGAGATCCAAGCGTCGTCGACGGTCAGGGCCTCCTCGTCCATACCCTCTTCGATAAGCGCACGGCGCACGCGGTCGCGAATCTCGGCCGCGGCGTCTTTGGTAAAGGTAATGGCGAGCACCTGGTCCAGATGCTCGACAAACGGACCGGATTCGGGCGAGAGCGCATAGACGATGCGGCGCGTGAGGGTAAAGGTCTTGCCCGAGCCGGCACCTGCCGAGACAAACAGCGGGCGGTCGAGCGTTTTGACGACTTGCAGCTGTTGCGGCATCAAGGTCGAAAGATCCATGGTCTACACGTCCCTCCTTACAAACGTTCCTTCGTGGTTATACAAGCAGCGCGCATGCGCGGCCTGAGCCGACGTCGGGTCGACAGCGGCGACGATGCCCGCCTCGAGCTCGCGCAGGCGCTCGGCAATGCCGGTCTCCACGCGGTCGAGCAGCGCATCGAAGTCCATGTTGCCGCCCTCGCCCGGAAAGCCCTTCTTAAGGCCCGGAATGCGGCCGTCGCCGCGCTCTTCCTCGAGCAACTCGGCACTTGCGGCACCACGCAGTGCGGGCTTGCCGCCCTTGGTCGAAAAATAGAGCGCCGCACGGGCATCTAGACCCAGCGCCCGGCGCATGGCCTGCGCGTAGATGAGTGTCTGGGTATGGGGCGGCAGCCAGCGCGGATCGTCGATGGGGGCCTCGCCCGACTCCTCGTCGCGCACCGTGGGGTCGGCGAGCTTAAACTCCTCGACACCCGAACGATGCTTGTAGTCAATCACCACAGCGCGGTTCTCGGCGTCCACATCCACGCGGTCGATGCGCCCGCCGAGCGGCCAGCCGGCATACTCGACCTGGAGCTCGTTGAACGCAAACTCCAGGTAGCGCGGCGCGAAGGGCGCGAGCGCCTCGGACTCGTAGGCGAGCACGCCCTCCAGTTGCGGCAAGATCTCGGCCACCTGGCGCTCCTCCACTGGAGAGAGCGGCACCAGCGGGCCCTCGGTACCGCGCTTGCCGGCGTGCTCGGCCAGGGTCTCGGCAAAGACCTCGTGCAGCAGCTCCTTCGCGCGCGGCAGATTCATGGGCGTCACGCGCTCCATGCCCTCCTGCGGAAGACGTGCATGCAAGTGCTCCAGCACGTCATGGACAAAGTTGCCCTTCTCCATGTTGCCAAAGCCCGCATCGATGGACTGAGGTTTGACGCGATACGAAACGAACCAGCACAGCGGGCAGGTGGAATAGGCCTCGATCTGCGAGGCGGACGTCAGGCGCGGCACGAGCGGCGCGTCCTCGCCCTCGCCATCGCGACGACGCAGGACCAAATACGGCACGGCCTCGGCACTCAGATGCTGAGGGGCTTCACAGGTCACGCGTTCGCGCTTGAGACCTTCGCCTGCCGCGGGATCGAAGTCCCTTACGATATCACCCTCACCCACGCACTTCGCCTTGTCGGCGTCAGCGGCCTTAGCGTTGTCAGCGGCCTTAGCGTCGTCAGCGGCCTTAGCGTTGTCAGCGGCCTCGGCATGCGCCCGCAACTCGGTCCACACGGCAGCCGGATAGCACTCGCGCGCCTGGCGATCGTGCGTCACGCGGGCAAGCGCAACCGAGCCACGTGACGCCTGCATCGCGTGGCCAAAGCGCGCGCGCAGCAAGGCCGCGGGCTCAAGCGTCACGCCCTCGCGACCAAGGCTCGCCGTCAGCGTGGCCAGCGGCCCCTCCTCGTGCGAGAGCGGATAGCTGTCCAGATCGACATCGGCAAACAGCACGGCATCGTAGCTGCCGGGGCGCAGAGCTGCCGCATCGGCAAGCGAAGCAAAACGAACCTGAGCACGTGGCGCACGGTCAACCTCGTGGGTCTCGTAATCGTAGGCGGTGCTACGCTTGTCCACCTTGGTGCGAATGCCATCGAGCACGGGTACGGTCGCGGCCTGCGACACGTCGAGCGCGCGGGCGCCATTCATAAGGATCTCGATGACGTGGCGCAGCAAGGCCACCTCCGCCTGGTGACGAGCCTGACCGTCAAGGCCTCCAAGGGCGCGATCGGGCAACGCCTCGGCAACGGCAAGCATGGCCTTGAGCGCCGTCACGGGCTTGTCACGCCACAGCGCTTGGAACACGTCCGAAACCACACACGGTACGTTCTTAAACCAGTTGTCGTCGCTCGCCGCCTTGCGCGCGCCCCTCACCTGGCCCTGAACGCTCTGCAGCAGGCTCTTAACGCTCGCGGTAGTCTTGCTACGCGAGAGACGCATATTCTTATCGAAGGTACGGGCACTGACGGCATCAGCGCCCGAAAGCGGGCTGTAGATCCAGTCGGTAAGCTCCGGCGCGGGCCACCACTCGGTCTTTGACGCCGCGCCCTCATCGGCGGCCTTCATGCGCTCGATCAGGCCGGCAAGCGCCGCAAACTGCCTGCCCGCAATGGATTGGGAAAACGCCGTGAATTCAGTTGTCTCGGCAGCGATATGACGAGCCGCCAGACGAGAGGCGAGCTCACCGAACAGCTGGGGTGCCCGGGCAGAAACGACGAGCACGCGCACGGGGTCGGTGGGCATTGCAGTAGCTTTATCGACCTTGGACTCCTTGTGCGCTTTCACCAACTTATCGATGGCGTCCGCATAGACATGAGCACGGGCATGGGGGCCGGCGACCTCAATAAAGGCAGGCTGAGCGGCGGTCCCGCAAGCGGCATCAGGCGCGACGGCGTCCTCCCCCAGCGGCGCGGCCTCAAACAGCACGCCGCGGGCATCAAATGCCGCGGCGAGCTCCTCGCGCATCGCCGCCTGCTCGCGGGCAAGCAGCACGACGACCTCTCCCCCATTGTTCGCCACGGCAGACAGCAGCTCGAGCAGGCCGTGCGTAAACGACGTGATACCGCGCACGCATACGGCGCGGGTGCACGCCGGCAGGTTATCGGCCAGGGCACCGGCCATAATGTCAGCCGCCTCGCAGGGCTCGACCATATCTCGACGGTCCAAACCGCCCGCATAGGCGCGCAAAAGCTCGAACACACGAGCCTCGGCATCGCTTTTTGGCTCAGGCTGGCAATTGTTGCCACGGCATCGCTCGGCCGTCGTCCCCGCCACACCCGGCAGCACGTCGCGGGCCATGCGCGCAAGCATGCGCACCGTGCCCTGGCTGCGCGAAAGCGGCTGCAAATCGGCATCGTCGAGACGCGTGACCATGTCCGAGAACAGCATCTGGCGCTGCAGATTGTCGACGAAACCGCGCCCGTCGCCCAAAAGCTCCCAAAGCGAGCGAAGCCACGATGTAGGCGTCTTGTAGTCGATACCCAGCGAAATCCCGGCTTCTGCCGCATCATGACGACACAGGTCGAGCTCGGCAAACGTTGGCGCCAGCAACACGGCACGCCCGTGGCGGGCAATAAGGTCGGCAAGCAGTGCCGACTCGGCATCGCTCAAATCCGTGCCGGCATTGGTGGTATAGATTCGAACAGGCATGGTCCTCCTCTCAAACTGTTCGCAATAATCAATGTATCCATCCTACCCGCCCAAACGGACAGATTTGCCCCACGCCAACAGATTTGATCCCTTGGGGACGGAGGAAAATGGATCATCGAGGGGGTCAGTCTAACCCGGTGATCCGTTTTCCTCCGTCCCCAGGGGATCAAAAAACCGCCCCCGGAGGGACGGTTCTGCACAATCCATTTTTGGCGTGGCCTACTCGCCATCCTCCAGCTTAATGAGGATCTTGCGGTAGCCACCGTACTCGCCGTTGAGCGCCTTGGATACACGGCTCACCGTGGTGGACGAAGCGCCGGTACGCGCCTGAACCTCGACATAGGGCTCGCCCTCGTCCAGGTAACGCGCGACCTGCAGACGCTGCGATAGATCGCAAATCTCACGCGGCGTGCAGATATCAGTCAAAAACGCTTGGATATCTTTCTCGTCGTCCAAAAGGCTAAATGCGTGGACCAGCTGCTTGACATCAGGCTTGTCAAACATGTTCTCGATATTCATCGATCACCGCCAAACCCGCCAAAAGGCATCGAAGTTGATACTGACATCGGGCATCGTTCACCCGTAATATGCAATAGGGCAACGCCTGTGGCTTTTGCCCGTAGCAGTTTAGCACACCACCAAACTAAAGCGACAAGACTCTCTGCCAGCGGCACGTTTTTTAGGACGAACGCCGTTTTGAAACCGACTGCGCACGCAAGCTCCACGAATATCTGGAACAATGGGTGCCCAAACAAGGCCGTGTCCGTGCATCTATCCGAGTTGCAAAGGTGTGTGCCCCTCACGCCCCTCACCACGCCATGCGCAAGAAAGGATTCCCACCATGCGCTTTTTGCTCAACTGGCTTTTGACCTCAATCGCCATCGCGATCGCAACGTTTCTCGTCCCCGGCATTCAGCCCTTCGGCATGGCCGACGCCTGGGTCTGCTTTGCCTTCGTGGGACTGTTCCTCAACATCGTCGATTCGCTCGTCAAGCCGTTCCTGACGGTCATCTCGCTGCCGCTCACTATTATCACACTTGGTATTTTTCAGCTCGTAGTCAACAGCTTTATGCTCGAGCTGGCCAGCTACCTGTCGGTCAATCTGCTGGGCGCGGGTATCTCCATTGCCGGCTTTGGATCGGCCTTTATGGGCAGCATCCTGGTATCCATCATGCGCAGCATTCTCGACAGCATCGCCAGGAACTAAAGCGACCGGATACGGACCGCCACAACACGCCAAAAGAAGGCCGTCCATCGCAACGATGGGCGGCCTTGTTATTTGTCAAGCCTCAGAGGGCAAGAAAATCTACCATTTCTGCCCCGTCCCCCAATAGCAGGTGGGGCTAGATGACGTAGTCGTAGCCCTCGTTGGGGGCGACGAGTGCATCGAGCGTCACGCCGTCGAGGTAGTCGTTGATGAGCTTGTCCAGGTTCTTCCACACGTCGAGTGTGGGACACTCATCCGAACGTGAACAGCCCTTGCAGTCGCCGTCCAGGCATGCGACCGGCGCCAGGCTGCCCTCGGTCAGGCGCAAGATCTCGCCCACCGTGTACTGCTCGGGCGGGCGCGTGAGCACGTAGCCGCCGCCCTTGCCTCGCATGCCCGAGAGCATATTGGCGCGCACGAGTGTGGCCAAAATGTTCTCCAGATATTTCTCAGAAATCCCCTGACGCGCGGCGATCTCTTTGAGGGGAATGCGGCCTGCCGCCTGATGCTCGGCCAGGTCAACCATAACGCGCAGGGCGTACCTGCCCTTAGTAGAAACCAACATATATAGTGCTGCCTTTCGGTCTTTTAGTCCGTTGAAATTCTAGCCGAAAAATTGGCTTTGAAAATACCTATTCCCGTCAAGCTGGTTAATCGCCTCGTAATAATCTTCTATTTCCTATTGCGTTACTAGGCTTTACTGTCTACTATGCTTGCCAACAGCAAAAAGAACAACCCATAAGGTTTATGGGTTTCGCTGCTACACACACCGTAAAACCACACGGTATCCAGTCATTTGAACACTTTGGAGGTTCACCATGAGCAATGTTTATACGTCCATCGATCAGCTTATCGGCCACACCCCGCTTCTGGAGCTCACTCACTTTGAGGCCGATGAGGACCTCAAGGCCCGCGTACTCGTCAAGCTGGAATACTTCAACCCCGCCGGGTCCGTTAAAGACCGCGTCGCCAAGAACATGATTGACGAGGCCGAGAAGGCCGGCAAGCTCGTGCGCGGCGGCGACTACACCATCATCGAGCCCACGAGCGGCAACACCGGCGTCGGCATCGCCTCGGTGGCGGCGGCTCGCGGCTACAAGGTGATCATCACCATGCCCGAGACTATGTCCGTCGAGCGTCGCAAGCTTATGCAGGCATATGGCGCACAACTCGTGCTCACCGACGGTTCCAAGGGCATGAAGGGCGCCATCGCCAAGGCCGAAGAACTGCAGAAGGAGACCCCCAACAGCATTATCGCCGGCCAGTTTGTAAACCCCGCCAACCCCGCCATCCACAAGGCCACGACCGGCCCCGAGATCTGGGATGACACCGACGGCAAGGTCGACATCTTCGTCGCCGGCGTTGGCACCGGCGGCACCGTGACCGGCGTGGGCGAGTTCCTCAAGGAGCAGAACCCCGAGATTAAGGTCGTCGCCGTTGAGCCCGCCACCTCCCCGGTGCTCTCTAAGGGCCAGGCCGGCCCGCACAAGATCCAGGGCATCGGCGCCGGCTTTGTGCCCGACGTCCTCGACACCCAGATCTATGACGAAATCATCCCCGTCGAGAACGACGACGCCTTTGCGACCGGCCGCGCCGTGGGCCACAAGGAGGGCGTGCTCGTGGGCATTTCGTCCGGCGCCGCCGTGTGGGCCGCGCTACAGCTGGCCAAGCGCCCCGAGAACGAAGGCAAGACCATCGTGGCGCTGCTCGCCGATACCGGTGAGCGCTACCTGTCCACGGCACTCTTCCAGGACTAGGGCCTGTCGCCCATAGGTTGAGCCCAGGGACGAGCCGGTCTCCTCTCTCCCGGCAGTCTGAGCCCATCCCATCAGGGTGTCCCACGAGACGTCCGAACTTGCTACAATGTCTGCGGCGCGGAACCAGCCTCCCGCGCCGCTTTTCTTTTTTGGCCACATGCCACCAAGGAGAACCTCCCCATGCACAACAAGCGCGTGCTCGTCGCCATGAGCGGCGGCGTCGATTCCAGCGTGACCGCCTATCTGCTCAAGCGCCAGGGCTACGAATGCGTTGGTGCCACCATGCGCCTCACCTGCCCCGCGCCCGATCCCGTCACGGGCATGAGCAAGGTCGACCGCGACATCGCCGATGCAAAGGCCGTCGCCGAGCGCCTGGGGATACCCCACCATGTGCCCGACCTACAGCAGACCTTCGACCGCAACGTTATCGAGCGTTTTGTGAACGCCTACCAGGAGGGGCTGACACCCAATCCGTGCATTATCTGCAACCGCCACATTAAGTTTGGCGCGCTGCTCGATGCGGCGCTGGATATGGGCTGCGACTGCATCGCCACGGGCCACTATGCAAAGACAAGCCAGGCGCCCGACGGCACCTGGCAGCTGCACCGCGGCGAGGACCCCAAGAAGGACCAGAGCTACTTTTTGTATTCGCTCACGCAAGAACGTCTGGCACACACGATCTTTCCGCTGGCTGGGCTGGACAAAGAGCGCGACGTGCGCCGCATTGCCGCCGAGCAGGGCTTCATCAACGCCAAGAAGGCCGAGAGCGAGGATATCTGCTTTATCGCGGACGGCGACTACGCGGGCTATATCGAGCGCCGCTGCGGACATGCCGCTGCACCGGGCGATATTGTGTGGCGCGACGGCAGCGTGGTCGGGCGCCACAATGGCGCGCTGCGCTATACCATCGGCCAGCGCAAGGGCCTGGGCGTCGCGATGGCGCATCCCGTGTACGTAACGGGCGTCGATGCCGCCAACAACATTGTGCATCTGGGCGAGGCCGAGGACCTGACGGCCACAGCGCTCACAGCCGACGACTGGATCTGGAGTGCCCCTGCCGACCGCATGGAGGCAGAGCTCACGTCCGGCGGCATTCGCGTGGGCGCCAAGTACCGCTACCGTCAAAAGGACCAGGCAGCAACCCTTACACGTGGCGCCGACGGGCAAATGCTGCTGACTTTTGACGAACCGCAGCGAGCCATCGCCCCCGGCCAGGCAGTCGTTATCTACCGCGGCGACGTCGTCTTGGGCGGCGGCACCGTGACCGGCGCCATCAAATAACAGCACTCCTCGATAAGTTGCGGTGAAATAGGGACTGTTTAAGCGTTTCAAGCCGCTAAACAGTCCCTATTTCACCGCAACTTTGTTAAGTATTATGATGTTTGTGCTTGCTATATTTAACGATTAGAATACTTAACGAGGTGATGCAGCAGATGAGTACTTCCAACTATATAACCATGGGTGACGCCGCGCGCCTGCTGGGCGTTACGAAGGCCCGTATATCGCAACTGGCTGCATCGGGAACGCTCGCGTTCGATATCGTCGGTGGGCGGAAAATGGTTCAGTACGATTCCGCGATTGGTTATCAAAAGGTCCGTAAGCGTGGGCGCCGTCCCGCAGCTGACGTAGGGCGCAAGTTCACGTTGATGTCAGCCGACCACGAGGTCGCGCATGTCTCGTTTGATCCAACGCGCGAGTTTTCCTTTGAAATTGCCGAAATACTCGATGCACGAAGGATGCCGTTTGGCACGTGCTCGAGTTCTTCTCCAACGGTGAATAAACGAGCGCTCAACACGTGGTGGAGCCACCGGTCGGTGCCCGACGTCCGCCCCGGACTCATCTCGCGCTATCGCGAGCTGGGAATTGACAGCGGAATTGAAGTGCCCGTTCGTTGCCTGGGTTTTTCGCTTTCGGATTGCTATTGGCTAAGACCGGTCGACTGCGATGGACTCGATTGGCAGCACCTCAATTACTTCGAAAACGATTTTGAACGGTCGGCACCCGAGCATCGTTCAGGCTGGCTTGAGGGCATCGGACTCAAAAATCCTGACAATACGTCCGAGGGTGAGCTCCCCAAATCTTGGATGATCCGCAATGGTGTTCGCATCCTGGTCAAAGGATGCGGAATGGACGATCAGCGACCGTTTAACGAGGCGGTTGCAACAGCTCTACATCGGCGTCTGCTATCCAAAGGTGAGTTTGTTCCCTATACGGTCGAGCGCATGTTCGACGGGCCCGTATGCCTATGCGATGACTTTCTTAATGGCCGTGAGGAATACGTGCCGGCCGCTTATATCAGGGACGCACTCGGTGGCCAGCGAGGAAACTCAACGTACGATCGATACTGTCGCTATCTTGGCAGACACGGGGCTGACGAAGCCGCGGTAAGAAAATCCATGTCGCAGATGATTGTCTGCGATGCCCTCCTGGCCAACAGCGACCGCCACTGGCGAAACTTCGGCATCATCCGCAATGTCGACACGCTGGAAATGCGGCCTGCACCGCTGTTCGATAGTGGCAATTGCCTGTGGTACAACGTGCCAACCGCCGTGCTCGTTGCCGGGGAGTTTGGATTTGCCGCCAAACCGTTTGGTCCAGATCCTTCCGCTCAGCTAGCATTTGCTGACTCGCTCGATTGGTTCGATGCGTCGCATCTCGATGGGTTCGTCGACGAGGCAGTCGAAATCCTCTCACAAAGCGCATGGGCAACAGCAGGCAATCGCCTCAAGGCCATCCGCCGCGGTCTCGAGCGCCGCATGATAGAGGTAAGCGCCGCCGTTGAGGTACTACGTCACGTGCAGAGATAACAGCACTGCCCCCTAAGTTGCGGTGAAATAGGGACTGTTTGGCGGTTTTAAACGCTTAAACAGTCCCTATTTCACCGCAACTTACAGAGGGCGGCCTCGGTCGGTACTGCGCTGCCAGCCGAGGCCGCTGCCCCCCTAGCGCTGCACGTAGGCGCGGACGAGCTCGTAGGTGTTGCGCACGCCGTCCATGTGGCTGCGCTCGTAGTTGTGGCTCGCGTACACGCCGGGGCCGATCAGGCCGTGACGGATGTCGTAGCCGGCAGAGAGCGTGGCCTCGACGTCCGAGCCGTAATGCGGGTACACGTCGATGGCGTAATCGAGCTCAAGCTCGCGCGCGATATTGGACAGCGTGGTCACCAGGTCGTAGTTGTAGGGGCCGCCCGAATCCTTGGCACAAATCGAAACCATGCGCTCGGTGCAGCCCAGATCATCGCCCACGCAGCCCATGTCAACACTGATCATCTCGCGCGTGTCGACCGGCACGAAGGCGCCGCCGTGGCCGACCTCCTCGTACACGGTAAAGAGCAGCGACACCTTGCGCGAAAGCGACACCTCGCCGTCAGCAACGGCGCGGGCCAGACCCAGCAGAATCGACGCCGACAGCTTGTCATCCAGGAAGCGACTCTTAATGTAGCCGCTCTCCGTCACCGTGGTACGCGGATCCATAGCGATGATGTCGCCGGTCTGAATGCCCAGCTCAAGCACGTCATCCTTACTGTCGACATTCTCATCGAGCAGGATTTCCATGTTCTTCTCGATGGTCTTGACCGGCTCGTCGGCCACGTGCGCCGAAGGCTCGGTGTTGAGAACCACACCCGTGTACACATTGCCGTCACGCGTGTAGACGGTGCAGTTCTCGCCATCGGCCGTAGACCACTGATGTCCACCAAGCGTCGTGGGACGCAAACGGCCATTGTCCTTAATGGAGCGCACCATGGCGCCCAGGGTATCGACATGGCTCGCCAACACCAGCGGTTCACCCTCGCCGCCAAGCTCAACCAGCACGTTGCCCTTATTGGAACGCTCAGGGCCAAAGCCCATATCGCGCAACGTTTCCATTAGATAATCAGTCGCCGCACGGGTATAGCCCGTAGGCGAGGCGATAGAAGTCAGCGTCTTAAGCTGGTCAGTAATAAAACCAAGCGTAGAATCCATTTGGGACACCATCCACAACTCCAAAGTCAACATCCCGTAATCAGTAAAAGCCCCAACAACGATACCATCACGCACAAATATTTACCCAGCGAGATGACCCATCGACCTCTTCCGAACAGCGCCCGCCACGACAACGAGCCGGCGGGCCCCGCCCGTTAGCCCCAGAATCTTTCCGCAGGACAGAAGGAGGCCCCGCCGCACGTAGTGCGCAGCGGGGCCTCCGACATGTCCGAGGACGATTCTGGGGCTAACGGGCGGGGCCCGCCGAACCAGGTTAAGCAGCCGGGCAGATCTTCTTGAAGAGCTCGATGACGTCGTCGAGCGTCGCCTCGCGCGGGTTACCCGGGAAGCAGGCGTCGGCCATGGCGTCCTTGGCCAGGATCTCGATCTCGTCAGCCTTCATGGCCTCGCAGACGTGCGGGATGTTCACGTCGGCGGAAAGCTGCTTGACGGCGGCGATAGCAGCGTCGGCAGCCTCGTCGGTGCTCATGCCCGTGGTGTCAACGCCCATGGCGACGGCGACCTTGGCCAGACGCTCGGCGCAAACCGGCTTGTTGAACTCCATGGCGATCGGCAGCAGCATGGCGCAAGCGACGCCGTGCGGGGTGTCGTAGTGAGCGGACAGGGTGTGAGCCATGGCGTGATCGATGCCCAGGCCGACGTTGGAGAAGCCCATGCCGGCGACATACTGGCCAAGAGCCATGCCCTCACGGCCGGAGCCGGGCTGGCCGGACTTGGCCTCGGCGACGGAGTCGCGCAGGTTCTCGCTAATCAGCTTAATAGCCTCAAAGTGGAACATGTCGGAGAGCTCCCAAGCGCCCTTGGTGGTGTAGCCCTCGATGGCATGGGTCAGAGCGTCCATGCCAGTGGAAGCGGTCAGGCCGGCGGGCATGGAAGCCATCATGTCGGGGTCGACGACGGCGACCTCGGGGGCGTCGTTGGTGTCGACGCACACGAACTTGCGGACCTTCTCGGGGTCGGTGATGACGTAGTTGATGGTCACCTCGGCAGCAGTACCGGCGGTCGTCGGTACGGCGATGGTGAACACGGCATGGTTCTTAGTGGGAGCAACGCCCTCGAGGCTGCGGACATCGGCGAACTCGGGGTTGTTGATGATGATGCCGATAGCCTTGGCGGTGTCCATGGAGGAGCCGCCACCGATGGTCACGATAGCGTCAGCCTCGGCGGCCTTGAAGGCCTCGACGCCGTCCTTGACGTTCTGGATGGTGGGGTTGGGCTTGATCTCGGAGTAGAGGCTCCAAGCGATGCCGGCAGCGTCGAGCTCGTCGGTCACCTTAGCGGTAACGCCAAACTTGACCAGATCGGGGTCGGAGCAGACGAAGATCTTCTTGTAGCCGCGACGCTGGAGCTCGCCGGGGATCTCCTTGATAGCGCCAGAACCATGATAAGAAATGGTGTTGAGAACGAAACGATTAGCCATTGATAGCCTCCCATCGTGTGCGGGGCACCCATTACGCCCCGCGCTATTAGTTCCATCCTAACGCTTTTGAAACAAAAAACGCGCGAGAACGTCAAAGGTGTTAAAGCGTTTCAACAACTGGTATCGTCACCACCTGACCGCTAAACAAAAAAGGGGCGGCCAAGATGGCCGTCCCCTCCCCATTATCGATCTATCTGACAAGGGAACTGCCCCTGTCATATCCTGCCGTTATTTTTGGCAGGCGTCTTTCCAATTTTCGCAGGCGCGTTTCCAGCGAAAGCGCAAATCGCGCTCGCGGTCGATAAACATAATGCCAAACGCGACAAACAGCAGCACGCTCGCCACCGCAATGGCGTGCAGGCCCATGCGCTCAATGCACCAATTGCCCAGCACGGCGCCAAACACAAAGGTGAAGATCACGCCAAAGTACAGCAGGCCGTTTTCCAAAAAGCCGCGCTTATGGGTGATGATGTAGTCGTCCACGTTTTGCAAGGCATTACGGAGGTTGCCAATGCACATAGTCGTGGCGATGCCGTGACCGTGGATCTTGCGGAAGCTCTCGACCTGCATACCGCAGGCAAATGAGGTGAGGCAGTTGGCGAGCAGGTTGAAATCGCCACCCGGGATAAAGCTCACGCCCAGCAAGATAACGGCTTCAAAAAACACCGTCACCTGGCGCCAATGAATCACACTACCAAACCGCTCGTGTACCAGGTCGGCAAGCATAATGCCCACGGCAAACGACACCACGGGGAAGAAATAGCGTCCCGCCAGCGCCCAGTTGCCCTCCGAGATGCTCACGCCCACGAGCAGGATGTTGCCCGTCTGCGCGTTGGCGAAAACATGATCGCGCCCAATGTACGAATACACATCCATAAAGCCACCGGCGAGCGCCAAGATGATGCCCAGCTCAATAGACTCCGATATCTGTTTGGCACGCTGCATCGTCGTGTATCCTCCTTGTTGACGACTCTCTCGTGCGTTGGCGGAGACATAGCCGCCGTTCATACTGTAACCCATTGACAACATGGCATGCGCGCGAGACGGCCCCTTCGGCACGGGGATACACAGTCTGGAAACAAACAACACACGCATCGACGCGCCGATCCGCCAGCCCATGTACTCCACCAGTCTTTTTAGCGCCGTCCCAAAAAGACTGGTTACAATTACGTGCAGCATACTAACAACGGGAGGAATCGTGGCAAAAAAGCCCCAGGACGCTCAGCACAACCAGCACGGCAAGCATGCCCAGCGCGGCCAGCAGCAAAAGCGCAGCGGTAAGGCGCAGGCCACGGTCGCCCGCACCAAGCATTCCCAAGCGACGCCCACCCGTCCCTGGCGCCCGGGCCGCGATAAGTTCCTCCCCGTCAGTCGTGCCGACATGGATGCGCGCGGTTGGGACCAGTGCGACTTTGTCTACATCTGCGGCGACGCCTACGTGGACCACCCTAGCTTTGGTATGGCCATCGTCAGCCGCGTGCTCGACGCGCACGGCTACAAAGTGGGCATTATCTGCCAACCCGACTGGACTGACCCCGCCAGCATCACGGTGCTCGGCGAGCCGCGTCTGGGCTTTCTCGTCAGTGCCGGCAACATGGACTCCATGGTCAACCACTATTCGGTGACCAAGCACCGCCGCCACACCGACGCCTATACCCCCGGTGGCGAGGAGGGGCACCGTCCCAACCGAGCCGTCACGGTCTACGGTAACCTCATCCGCCAGACGTTCAAGGACGCTCCCATCATCATCGGCGGCATCGAGGCGAGCCTGCGCCGTCTGGCCCACTACGATTACTGGCAGGACAAGCTCAAGCGCTCGGTACTGCTCGACTCGGGCGCCGACATCCTCATCTACGGCATGGGCGAGCACGCGATCGTCGAGATCGCCGACGCGCTCGACGCGGGGCTGCCCATCGATCAGATCACCTATATCAACGGCACCGTCTACCGCACGAGTTCGCTCGATGAGGTCTACGACTACGACCTGCTGCCCAGTTGGGACGACCTTACCGCCGACAAGCTCAACTACGCGCGCAGCTTTAACGTGCAGCAGCAGAATATGGACCCCATCACCGGGCATCGCCTGGTAGAGCCCTACCCCAACAGCGTCTATGTGGTGCAAAACCCGCCGTCGGCGACACTCACCACCGACGAGATGGACGAGGTGGCCGAACTCCCCTACGCACGCGATTGGCATCCCGACTACGACGCAGCGGGCGGCGTGCCGGCCTTTGCCGAGATCAAGTTTTCCATTAGCTCCAACCGCGGATGCTTTGGTGAGTGCTCGTTTTGCGCCCTCACCTTCCACCAGGGCCGCGTGCTGCAGATGCGCAGCCACGACTCGATCATGCGCGAGGCCGAGCTGCTCACGCGAGATCCCGAGTTTAAGGGCTACATCAACGACGTAGGAGGGCCGACGGCCAACTTTAGTCGTCCTGCCTGCGACAAGCAGCTCAAGCACGGCGTGTGCAAAAACAAGCGTTGCCTGTGGCCGAGCGTGTGCAAGAACATGGTGGTCGACGAGAGCGGCTACACGCAGTTGCTGCGCGACCTGCGCCAGCTGCCGGGCGTCAAGAAGGTCTTCGTGCGCAGCGGCATCCGTTTTGACTACACCATGGCCGACGCCTCGGACGAATTTTTGCGCGAGCTGCTGGAGCACCATGTCTCGGGCCAGCTGCGCGTAGCGCCCGAGCACGTGAGCGACGCGGTGTTGTCCGTGATGGGCAAGCCAAGCCGCGCCGTCTACGACGCGTTCTGCCGTAAATTTGAACGCCTGAACCGCGAATACGGACTCAAGCAGTATGTGGTGCCATACCTGATCTCGAGCCACCCCGGTTCAACCATGAAGGAAGCCGTGGACCTTGCCGAGGCCGTGCGCGACATGGGCTACATGCCCGAGCAGGTGCAGGACTTCTACCCCACACCGTCCACCATGTCGACGTGCATGTACTACACCGGCGTGGACCCGCGCACCATGGAGCCGATCTATGTGGCGCGCGACCCGCACGAGAAGGCCATGCAACGCGCGCTCATCCAGTATCGCAAGCCCGAGAACTACAAGCTGGTACGCGAGGCGCTGGAAAAGGCCGGGCGCCGCGACCTGATCGGCTACACCAAGCATTGCCTGATCCGTCCCGTGCCGCCGCGCCCGGGCGAGGCATCGGCCAGCGGCGGACACGGCACTGGCAAGAAGGGCGGCAAGGCCCACGGTGGCGCCGCCGGCAAGGGGCCCAAGGGCAGCAAGGGCCACGGCGGCATGTCGCGTGCGCAGAACACCGCCGGTCGCAATCGCGCGGCCCAGGGACGGCAGGGCGCCAACGGCGGCGGACGCCGCAACTAGCGTGGCGAGGGCCGGCCGGCATCTCTTGGCCAGCCGGTGCCCCTTCATCAGCCCAGGCGTGTTTTCCTAGGGAGAACACACTTAGGCTGTCTCTAGTCGTGATTTCCCTAGGGAGAACACGTTCAGACGCACCTAGCCGTGTTTTCCTTAGGGGAATCACATTTACTGACGGGAGCGAGCCAGCTGGCACGCCTGCCTGAGCGACCGCATCGCCTCTACCAGTACGAAACCGGCAATGGCAACCGTGACCACCACGTCGAGCGGCGTGTTCACAAACCACAGCAGGCCCATGAGGTACGACCCGGCATTAAAGGCAAAGTGCAGCAGGATCGTGTAGCGGAGCTTTCCGGTCGTCACGAGCACCCAGCCAAAAATGAGGCCGGCAGCGCCCGCATAGCAGCCCTGCACCCAGTTCATGTGCATAAAGCCGAAGATTGCCGCCTGCAGTACGATTGCCGCGGCGACGCCCCAGGTACTCGGAGCCGCCCAGGGCACTATGGCGCCGTCCTGCGCGTTCACACGGCGCCGGCGCTTCCAGAGCGGACGGCACTGTGAATTAAACGCTCTGAGCGAAAACTCAAAAATGATACCGCGCACCAGCAGTTCCTCGCAAAACGGAGCCCCGAGCACCGTGGTCAGGACGGCCAGATAGCTCGTGTCGCCCATGCCTGTTTCCTCGACAAGCTCGCTGTAGTCAGCCGCCGCCTCGGGCAACAGCGACAGCACGGCGTCGGTCACGTAGCCAACGACCACCTGCAAGGCCAGGCCAATCACGATAACGCAGGCGATGCGTTTCCACGCCCCACGCGCTCCCCCGCCAAGCGGATGTTCGCTTTGCCGGCGTGCCATAAACGAACGCGGCCACAGATAACGCCACCACAGCAGTGCCATCAAAAACGATGCCGTCTGCGCGACGGCCTGGAACCATTGGATATCGAGATTGTCGATCGGATAGCCCGTCAGCACCGATACGGCATCGAGAACCGAAAACAGAACCACGCTCAGGGCTATATCGGCAGCGACAACGCCAAAACAGGCAAGCGCCCACGCTATCGCATTGAGCATGCCAACCTCCTCAAAACCATTCCCTAGTTCTACCACAACTCGGCAGAGAGCTGATCCCATGGGGACGGAGGAAAACGGATCACTTATTGATGAGAATCGGGCGCAGCGCCAAAGGCCCCGCTGGGCGAAATGTCGAACGGAAAGGTGCCGCAGCGATTGAACGCAGCGATGAACATGCGGATGGCGTTGGACGGCGTGGTGCCCACGAGCTGGGTTGCTGCCGCGAAGGCTGCCTTCTCCTCGGGCAAGACCTTCGCGACAACCGGGGTCATGTGTTCTGCCATGGCGCTTCCTTTTTGAAACGACGGTGGTGCGGATAGATGCGGGCCACGCGGCTGGGCGACGGGCTGTGAAGGCAACCCGATTGGCCCGCATCTGGAGTTTGTTTCTACGGCGTTGGTATTACTTGGTATTCCTAAGTATTACCCCGCAGATAGAATACCATACCAGATCCCATGGAGACGGAAGAAAATGAATCATTTTATTGTTGAGTTAGCGCCTGAAATGGCTTTTAGAGCGTGATGATATCCGAGATATTGAGGGCCCGAGCGTCGACGGCATCGTGCGTGGCAAGCAACAGCATGCGGCCGTCGAGCAAGTCGAGCACGACCTCGGCGCATGCGTCGCGCGCAGCGGTATCTAGACCGGTAAAGGGCTCGTCCAGAATCACCGCGTCGCCCGGACACAGCAGGGCTCGGGCGATCTCGACGCGACGGCGCTGCCCGCCCGAGAGCTCGGCCACACGAGCATGTACATCGACCCCCGGCACCAGCAGGCGCAGCAGGGCAGCGGCACTCGAGGCGTCCACGCGCGCGTCGGCGCACACCAGCACGTTATCCAAAGCCGAGGCGCCCTCTACCAGGCGCACATCCTGAAACACCATGGAGCACGGCACGCACTCCCCCGCCGCCAGCGCAAGCAACGTCGACTTGCCCAAGCCCGAAGCGCCCATCACACAGATACGCCCACCCGCGGGCACGTTAAGCTCCAGACCGTCGAGCGCCGGCGCCCAGGGCGCTCGATCGCCCACGGCGAGTGCAAGCTCCGCCGCAACCCCGCCGCCAGCAGGGCCGCCCGCACGCCAGCGATTACCATGCCCATGCGCCCGCACGGCAACACGCCATGCCGCGGGCCCCGAAGCCCGCAGCAACCACACCAGCACACGCTCGCACGCCCACGATGCCGCCACGACCAACACGGTCCACGTCAGCAGGTCAGCCGTCTCGATGAGCAGCTTCGCCTGATAGATGCGCTCGCCCACGGTACCAGCCGCCATGCCAATCAACTCCGCTGCCACGCCGGCCTTCCAGCTCATGCCGATCACGGCACGCGCACACGAAAGCGCAAACGGCAGGACCTCGCGCCAGGTATGGGCGCAAAACAGTCGCCAGCCCCGCACGCCATGCAGGCGGAACATCTGCTCCAGCGGCTGATCAACCTGAGCCAGCCCCTCGGCCAGCGAAAAATACACGCCCGGCAGCGCCATCAAAAAGACAGCGGCGATGCTCACGCGCGCCGATCCCAGCCAGATAAGCAACAGGACCACCACGCAGGCAACCGGCGTCGCCTTAACAAACGAAAGTGCCGGCGCCACCAGGCGGGCAAACGTCCGCGACCGTGATGAAATCCCGGCAAGTACGCCACCAAACACCGCGGCAAACGCCAGCCCGCCCAGTATCCGTGCGCCTGAGCCCACCAGAATCGCCCACGTGGTGGCATCGCACACCAGCCGCAGCAACGCCACCACAACAGCGCCCGGCCCCGGCAAAATCAGCGGCTGTGCCACCAGCGCCGCCGCGAAAGCCCACACGGCAAGCCAAAAGGCGGCAACGGCACCTGCTGCCGCCACCGCCTTCATACGCTTTGTCATTTGTCGAGCAAACGCACGCACGGGCTACTCCATGTAGTAGAAATCATCGGCCGGGAGCTTGCCGCCCACGGCGCTCGCGTCCGCATCGGCCAGCACCTGCAGGTACCCACCGAGTGCCGCCTTCATATCCTTCCCCGTCTGGCACACGAGCATGCACCCGGGAATCGCCTTTTCGGCAATCGCGGCGTTATCCACGATACCCGCATCGACCACGGACTGAGCCCAGTCCGCCGGCGCCGCGTTCACGGCCTTCACGCTCGCCGCATGGCAGCTCAGGAATTCCGCCACGGCCTTGGGATGTTCCTCGGCAAACGCGCGGCGCACCACGGTCACACCCGTCAGCAGGCGCGAGCCCGTGTCTCCTGCCAGCTCATCCCACACATCGGTCAGACTTACCGGTGCCGACAGCTTGCCCTCGCTCTTGGCGATGGCAGCGGTCTTGAACGGCTCCGGCAGCACGCCCACGGCGGACGGGTCGGCAAGCAGGGCCGACAGCACCTCGGTGGGCTCGCTCTTAAACTCGAGCGTCACCTGGCCGGTCAGGCCCGCGCGCTCCAGCAGGTAGTTCATGACGTACTCCGGCGTGGTGCCCTTGCCCGTCATATAGACGGTATGGCCCGCCAAATCGCCAAACGAGGCCACACTCGCGTCGCCCGTCACCACGTTCAGCACGCCCAGCGTGTTGATGTCGATGACCTGCACCGCACCCTCGGTCTTGTTGTAAAGCACGCTCGCCACGTTGGCGGGCACCAGGGCAATGTCGACATCGCCCTGAATCACCTTGGGCACGATCTCGTCGGCGGCAGTGTTGATCGCAAAGTCGAACTCGTTGTCCGTGGCACCGTCGGCAGCCTGGTCCATAAACTGCACCAGGCCAATCGAGGTCGGACCCTTGAGCGACGCGACGTGCACCTCAACCGGCTCGACAGCAGAACCGCCCGCAGCAGACCCGGCAGCCGAACCCGCGGCGGACCCGGCACCGGTAGCTCCGCCACCACAGCCCGCGAGCGCAAGCGACAGGGCGCCCGCGGCGAGCACCGAGGCAAACCCCCGGCGCGACATCTCAACATCAAAAGCGCGCATCGCTAGCACGCCCCCTCGTTGGGCATCGACCAGGCGTGATGGTCGGTATGCAGCAGGTCCTCGGCCAGCGGCGAGAGCGGCGCGCCCAAAAACTCGCTGTAGCACGCCTGGACATCGGGATTCTCGTGCGAGAAGCGAATGTCCGCCTTCGCATCGAGGCCCCAGAGCACCTGGCCACGCTCGGCTGCCAGCTCACAGCCGTCGTGGATGGGCTGGCCGCCGCCACCGACGCAGCCGCCCGGGCACGCCATGACCTCAACGAAGTCATAGCTCACGCGGCCGTCGCGAATCGCGTCGAGCAGACGGGCGGCGTTGCCCAGCCCGTGCGCCACGGCGACGCGCACCTTGGTACCATCGATATCGGCGACGGCTTCCTTCCAGCCGTCCAGGCCGCGCACATCGGTAAAGAAGTCGGCGTCGGGGTTCTTGCCCGTCACCAGGTAATAGGCCGAGCGCACGGCGGCCTCCATCACGCCGCCCGTGGCGCCAAAGATCACACCCGCGCCCGTGCCAAAGCCCAGCGGCGTATCGAGCGGCTCCTCAACCAGCGTATCCACGCTCACGTGGCTCGCGCGGATCATGCGCACCATCTCGCGCACCGTCAGCGCAACGTCCACATCGGGCGTGCCGTCCTCGCCCACCATGCTCGGCAGCGCGCACTCGGCCTTCTTGGCCGTGCACGGCATCACGGACACCACAAACAGACGCTCGGGCTCCACGCCCAGCACTTTGGCATAGTAGGTCTTGGCGATGGCGCCGAACATCTGCTGCGGCGACTTGGACGTAGACAGGCTGTCGACAAACTCCGGATAGCGGGCCTTCACAAAGCGTACCCAGCCCGGGCAGCAGCTCGTAAACATGGGCAAGCCGCGGCTGTCACCCTCGCCCTTGGCGGCGGCGCCCAGGCGCTCGAGCAGCTCGGAGCCCTCCTCCATAATGGTGAGGTCGGCCGAGAAATCGGTATCGAACACGTACTCAAAGCCCACGCGACGCAGCGCACACGCCAGGCGCTCGACGGTGGCCGCCTCGCGCGGAATGCCGAGCTCCTCGCCCCAAGCGCTGCGCACGGCCGGCGCAATCTGCACCAGCACGATCTTGTCGGGATCGGCGAGAGCATCGAACACGGTCTCGGTATCGTCGCGCTCGCGCAGTGCGCCCGTCGGACAATGCGTAATGCACTGGCCGCACGCGACGCAATCGGTCTTGCCGATTGGCACGCGCCCGCGGGTACCCACGGCGGTATGCGTGGCGCGGTTGGTCAGGTCCCAGATCCCTAGGCCCTGTACGCTCTCGCACACCTTAATGCAGCGCATGCATTTAATGCACTTGTCGTTTTCGCGGATGATGGGAAAATCGAAATCCCAGCCCTCGCCCGTCAAATGCCTTTGATACGGCAGATAGAAAATGCCCAGGTCATTGGCGATGGTCTGCAGGTTGCAGTTGCCGCTGCGCACGCAGCTCGTGCACTGCGAATCGTGCTGGGACAGCAGCAGCTGCACGTTGGTGCGACGGGCTTCGCGCGCCTTGGGGCTGTTGGTGTGGACCACCATGCCGTCGAGCACGTAGTTGTTGCAGGCGGCAACCAGCTGGTCGCAGCCCTCAACCTCGACCACGCACACGCGGCAACCGCCGATCTCGTTTAGATCGCGCAGGTAGCACAGGGTAGGAATCTGAATGCCGACGGACTTGGCTGCGTCCAGGATCGTGGTGTGCTCGGGAACCACGACCTCGCAATTATCGATAGTGAGCTTGACCATATTGTGCGCTCCGTTTTCGGTGTTGTCGCTGACGGTGGTTTTGTTGGGCTCTACCATTCCAGGTTCCTCCCTCCGCGGAACGCGCCAAAGCCAAAGTGGTCGCAGCGCAGGCAGCGGCTCGCCTCCTGGCGCGCCTCCTGCTCGGTGAGACCCTGCTCGACCAGATTCCAATCGTGAATGCGCTCGCCGGCCTCGCGCTCGCCCAGCTCGCAGCGGCCGCACTCGTGCTTGCCCTTAAACTGGACGGTCGGCAGCTCCACGTCGAGCTTGATCTTGTGGTCGAAGCCCAGATAGCGGTCGATGTTTGCCGAAGCCACGCGGCCGGCATTGATGGCGCGGATGACGGTAGCGGGGCCGGTCTGGCAGTCGCCGCCGCTAAAGAGGCCATCGAAGTTGGGCACGGCGCCATCCGAATCGGTGACGACGCAGCCCCACTTGCAGGCAATGCCCATCTCCTCAAACGGCTTGGAATCGATGTCCTGGCCAATGGCGACGAACACGCGCTCGCAGGGGATGACGTGCTCGGGCGTGGCGGCGGCACGCGGAGCCGGACGACCGCGGCGGGGCTCGCCGATAATCTGCGGCTGCACGCGCAGGCCGTTCACGCGACCGTCCTCGCCCGTCTCGATGGCGAGCGGGGCCGTCAACTCCAGCACCTCGCAGCCCTCGGCCTGGGCACCGGCGATCTCGGCGTCCTGGGCCGTCATATCGCAGATGCGACGGCGGTAGACGATGCTTACCTTTTCGGCACCGCAGCGCACGGCAGAGCGAGCCACGTCCATGGCAACGTTGCCGCCGCCGATGACGCACACGCGCTGGCCGCTTAGGTCGGGCAGCTCGTCATCGCCGATGGCGCGCAGCATCTTGACGGCCGACTCAACGCCGGGCGCCTCTTCGCCCGGAAGGCCGAGCTTCTTATCGCTGTGGGCACCGATGGCCAAGTAGACGGCATCGAACTCGTCGCGCAGACGGGCGAGCTCCTCACCGCTCACGGAGTGATCGAGCTCCACGTCGATGCCGGCGCTCAAGATCCAGTCGACCTCGGCCTGCAGGCGCTCGCGCGGCAGACGATAGCTGGGGATGCCGTAGCGCAGCATGCCGCCCAGGTGGTGGCGCTGCTCAAAAATGGTCACCTTGTGGCCCATCACGGCCAGGTAGTAGGCGCATGAAAGGCCGGCTGGGCCGCCACCGATCACGGCGATGCGCTTGCCGGTGTTGTCGGCCACGCTGGGCTTGTAATCGTTGAGGTCGCTGTGCTCAACGGCAAAACGCTTGAGGGCGAGGATGTTCATAGGATCGTCGACCATGCCGCGACGGCAGTGCATCTCGCAGGGATGCTCGCACACCAGGCCGCAAACGAGCGGCAGCGGATTGTTCTTGCGGATGACCTTGACGGCATCGGCATAGCGACCGGCCTCGACGAGCGAAATGTACCCGGGAATGTCGACGTGCGCCGGGCAGCCTGAGACGCACGGAACGCGGGCATCGCGGTCAAAGCCGCAGGAGTGCTCACGGATGTGGTGCTCAAAGTCGTCGCGAAAACCGCGGATAGCCGTGAGCGCCATGGCGCCGGCCTCGTAACCGATGGCGCAGTCGCTCGAAAGATAGATGGTGCGGGCGGTGCGCTCGATCAGATTGAGCGTGGACTCATCGGCGCGGCCTTCGAGCACATCGGCGAGCAGGTCGCTCAGCGCGCTCAGGCCCACACGGCAGGGCGTGCACTTGCCGCAGCTCTGGGTGGAGCACAGGTTGACGAGTGCTGCCGTAAACTCAACGGGACACGGGGCGAGCGAACTCACCGCCAGACGACGTCCGAGCGCATCGTGCAGGTCGTCCATGACGGCCTGAGCGTGGCTGCGTTCCATTACATGCAGTCGAGCCATAAGATCCCCCCTCACATGGCAGCCCGGAGGCGAGGCCGGGCGAAATTGCTACACGCAACACACTGACCTATAAAGTTGTTTGGCAGCAACACGGTTCGGCAGGCGGTATGAAACGTCGTCCTCAGCGGTGAAATAGAACATCACCGCAGATAAATGCCATATTTGATAAACGCGTTACCCACAATGCGGCACTTGGGGACACTCCTCACTCTGGTGCATCGTGGACAGGTTTGTTTGCACCAATCGTGAGTTGCGGTGAAATAGGGACTGAAAAGCCGCTCAAAAGGCCAAAACAATCCGTATTCCACCGCAACTTCAAGACGTTGGTGCATATGAACCTGTCCCCCTTGCACCAAAAAGGGCTCCGAGCAAAAACATGCCCGGAGCCCTCTGGTCGCCTCGACTTAGAGCGCGACGCGTGTGTTACTTGCGCTTGCCGCCGCCGTCACCGGGACGACGGGAGCTGCCGCCGCGCTTGCCGCCACGGCTGTTGCCATAGCTACCACGGTTATCGCGACCGCCGGCGCGGCCGCCGCGGGAGCCGGCCTGGTTGCCGCCGCGGCCACCACGGTAGCCGCCGCGACGCTCCTCGCGGGTATCGTCGTAGTTGCGCCAGTCATCGCGACGATCGCGGCTGGCACGCGGATCGCGACGATCGCGCGACTCATTCGAACGACCGGCGCCGCTTCGCCCACCATTGCCGCGAGAACCCTCGCGACGCTCGCCACCACGGCCGCTGCGCTCTTCAAAGCGCTTGCCGCCACGGGACTCACCGCTGCGGGCGCCACGCTCACCGCGACCCTCGCCGCCGCGACGCCCATCACGGCCACCGCGCTCGTCATCGCGACCGGAACGACGACGGTCGCCCGCACCACGCTTGCCGCTACGCGAGCCACGGCCCTCGTCCTCGCGCTCGACACGGCGACGACCGCCGCGGTCCTCGTCCTCGCGGCGACGGCGATGTGCCTCGCCCTGGAACTGCTTGGCACGGCGCTCGGCACGGTTGCCGCGCGGGCCCTGCTCGACGGCAGCAGCGCCAGCGCGCTCCTCGGCAGCCACCTCGCGGGCCACGCTCTCCACAGCCTCGTCCACGCGAGCCTGAACGCCCTCGCGCACGCGGGTCTTGCCGCCGCGCTTGGGACGGCTCGGACGCTCGCCGTCGCCGCGACGCTCGTCGCGACCGCGGTTGGAGCGACCGGCCACATCGCCATAGTCATCGCCGTTGCGCTTGCCGTCGCGACGTGCCTGCTCAAGCTTCTTCTTGCTCTTGGACTTGCCGCGCTTGGTCTTCTTCTTCACCTTAAAGGCCGCAGGGTCGCGCTCGGGATCAACCACAGGCGGGTTGGGACCCACATGCAGGTCGCCGGCCTCGTAGATGTCGGCGGTCTTGTCCATGAGCTTCTCGATCTCGTAGAACTCATCGACGTCCTGCTCGGTCACAAACGTGATGGCCCAGCCCAGCTCGCCGGCGCGGCCCGTACGGCCAATACGGTGGATGTAGTCGGTCGGCTCGGCCGGCACGTCAAAGTTCACGACGTAGCGCACGTCGCTGATGTCGATGCCGCGGGCGAGCACGTCGGTTGCCACCAGCACGTCGACGGTACCGTCGCGGAAGGCCGAAAGGGCACGCTCGCGCTGGGCCTGGCTGCGGTTGCCGTGAATCGCGGCGGCCTTAATGCCCTTGCGCTCCAGACGACGGCAGCAGCTATCGGCACGGTGCTTGGTGCGCATGAAGACGATAGTGCGCTCCGGGCCCTCCTTTTTGAGGAACTCGGGCAGCAGGTTGTTCTTGGCCTCGATGGACACCGGGAACACAAACTGGTCGACGGTGTCGGCAGTCGACGTAGCGGGCGCGATCTCCACGCGGGCCGGGTCGCTCACCAGGTCGGTGATCTCACCCACGGCCTCCTCGTCGAGGGTCGCCGAGAACAGCAGCGTCTGACGCTCGGCCGACGTCTCGCGCACAATGCGGCGGACGGCGGGCAAAAAGCCCATGTCGAGCATGCGATCGGCCTCGTCGAGCACCAGGACCTTAACCTCGTCCAGGTGGCAGGCACCCTGCTCGATCAGATCGACCAGACGGCCCGGCGTGGCGACCAGGATGTCGCAGCCGTACTTGAGAGCAGCGGTTTGCGGCTTGTAGCTCACGCCGCCCACGACGGTCACGGCAACATGGCCGGTGACGTCGGCGATCTTGCTCGCGACCTCATCGATCTGCTGGGCAAGCTCGCGCGTGGGGGTGATGACGAGCATCACGGGGCCGCGGCCGTTGCCCTCGGGCTTTTTAGCACCGCGGCGGCGATTGCGGCCGCCGCGCTCGCGCACGGGTTTGGGAGGAGCGATGTGCTCCAGATTGTTCATGGTCGGCAGCAAAAAGGCGGCCGTCTTGCCGGTGCCGGTCTGAGCGGCGGCAAGCAGGTCACGGCCCTCGAGCACCACGGGGATCGAACCGGCCTGCACGGGCGTCGGCGCCGTGTAGCCCAGGTTCTCGATGGCACGAAGCATTTCGTCGGAAAGTCCCAGCTCGTCAAAGGCGGGCAGGCTCTCGGTAGCGGACTCGACGGCCTGGGCAGCATTGGCCTCGTCGGCGGCATCGAAGGCAGCCTGGGTCATGGCCTCGCGGGTCTCGTCCAGAATCTCGGCGTCGGTAACGTCGGATACAGAATTACGCATATGTTGTTGTTCCTTATCTGCACGCGTCATGGGCGCGGCATGCGGCCGCGCGGGCGTGCTTGGTAGTGCGCTAATACATACAAAAACAGGTGCGCACAGAGAGGACGTTGCTCAGCACGCTGGCGATCGCTTTGGCAGCCCTATCACGCGCCGTCCAGACGCAGCAGCTCTAAGCGATGGAGCAGATTCGCCGCGGGTTAGTATACCCGTACTCCGTATGCCCCCACGTAAACCACAAATGACGAGGCGGACGGGCGAGTCTGGGCCGATTGTCTCGATCTGTAACAGTTGCGGAGCAAAACCGGGTCTACACGTTACGGATCGAGACATTCAGTCAGCCCCTTGGCTAACATCTCAATCTGTAACATCTACAGGCCGAATCTTCGTCTAGGTGTTACAGATCGAGACAAACAGCCGACACGGCTCACAAACGTCTCAATCTGTAACAGTTGCGGAGCAAAACCGGCCCCAGATGTTACAGATTGAGACAGTTGAGTTGTCTGCCGAGGAACAATCTCAATCTGTAACAACTAGACCCCGTATCCCCCGCCAGATGTTACAGATCGAGATAAACCTGCCGATCACCAACCCCGACAGGCAACAAAAAGGACCGGACGTCCAGCCATCACAACTGGAACGTCCGGCCCCGTCAAGCACCAACTAGGGAAGCTGAACCAACAGATCGCAGCCTCTACTCTGCGTCCGGGTCCTTAAAGTTCTTGGGATCCAAGACCATGCAGGTGTAGGTGATGTCGTGTTCATCGTCGGGAATGGGTTCAAACCCGTTCTTGCCAAAGAAGTCGATGAGCAGCTGCGCGAGCTTAATCGGATCCGCATCAGGATCGTCAAAGAGATATTCGCTCAGATCCAGGAATGCAGGCTGCTGGTGGCCTTCGCTCTCCCAGTATCCCAACAGGGCGTCGTGCACCAGGCGCGCGCCATAGCCGTTACCGCGGTAGTCGGGGTCAACATACACATGGCTCAAAAACGTCCCCAGGTACTTGTTGAGCGGGTGCTCCGTAACGGCATCCGGCAGGCGGGGGTCATCTGAACCGCCCGTTACGCAAAAACCGACCAGCTCATCATCGGCAAAGACGCCCCAGAGGGAAGAGTTCTCCTCGTCCTCGTCCTCAACCCAGTCCGCGTACTCGTCATAGACCTCGTAGCCCGACTGCTCATCCAGTTCGACCATCGCATCGACGTCGTCGGGACCCAAAGCCCTTACTTCAACTTCAGCCATTGTCCTGTCCTTTCTCTCGCTTTCAGGACAACCCGAGCATACGCCGCTGTCCAGATAACCTGTTGCGCAACATCGGAAACTGCGTCAATACCGCCGTTAACGGCGACGACGCCTCAGGGCAACACATGCAACGACAATCGCCAGCAGCACCAAGCCCTGAAAATTGATACGGCTAATAGCGAAGCCCGAAGGAACAATAAAACTGTCGTAGAACATGTCGAGCAGGCCGATAAACACCAGAAACGCGATGAAGATCCAGAACACGCGACTCCTTAAAATGGGAGTAAACATGTCGAGCACCGAACCGCCCGAGGAAGAGCCCTGATAGCCAATCAAATCAAACGGCTCATCCTTTTCCACCTCGTCGGCATCGCTCGAAGCGCCTGAAGACTCGGACTCCAAATCGCGACGATCCGTCCAATACCCGGGCACATGGTCGCGCTCACCAAGGTACTCACCGTTTTTTACCACCGGCTCAAACAACATGGCACTCGAAAGATCCTCGAGCTCCTCGCGAATCAACTGGTCGGTGCGAGCGTCATGAGGCTCCTCGAGCTCGCACTCAAGCTCGTACATATGCTCCATGACCCGCTCGTAGTCCTCTTCAGACATATCGTCATCGTAATAGGAGTTCCTGCTCATCGTTCATCCCTCATTCAAAAACCGAATCCCTTTTGGACAACTCAAGTGTAGAAATCCATACCGAGCAGACGTTGCGCAACACTGCCGGGAACGAGACGGATCCGCTCTCAAAACGCCCCGGGACAAACCGTTCCGCATTGCAATTTGCGCACTCGCGGATGTTGCGCAACGTTCTCGCCCATCGGGGCGGTAGCGTTCGAGTTAACAAAGCCACGAGCCCTAAAACCCGGGATCGTGGGCTTCCACCGCATACGAAAGAAGGAACGATGGACGAGATTTTTGAGCATCTGCTTCAAGATACCGACCGAGGGATCTCGATCAACCAGATTGTCAATCGTATCGTGTTTCCCAACCACGACATCTGCATGCAGGCCAAAGCTGCCCTGGAGCGAGACTATGGCGAGTTCTGCTTTGCTGCCGTGATCCCCGATTACGAGGACTTCCAGCACATGGATCCGACCGACGCCATCAATGCCGCCCTGGAAACCTGCGGGTCCGACGGCGAAGAGGTCACCAACGTCGTCTGGGGCTACAACTCGCTCCAGTACGAATACAACGGCATCCCCTCGCTGGAGGTTGCCAAGACTATCTCCAAGATGATCGGCGTTCCCGTCTACTACGAGTACACCGATGCCGATGAGATCGCCGCCGGCGCCGTGATCGCCGATGCGCAGGGCGACAGCGTCTCGTTTGCAAACGTGGTCGACAAGAGCTGCTGGGTGTATTTCCCGGAGGGGTTCGACGGTGCCACCGACACCCTGTTCCGCTGCGGCATGGGAACCATGTCCATGCCCGACGGAAGCCAAAAGTACATTGAGGACACCACCGACCCCATCATGCGTTCGTATGCGCAGCGCGGAAACGTGTCCCTGTACTTCGACTTCCTCAAGGACCAGTTTGGCGCCCAAGAGGAGCCCCAGGCAGAGTCCGATGCCCAGGCAGAGTCCGATGCCCAGGCGTCGGGCAACGTCTACATGTCCCAAGCTATGGGCGCGATGACGTTTCGCATCGTCTTTCCCAATCATGACTGCTGCGAGTATATCCGCGATGATCTCGAAAAGTGCTTTGGCGGGTTCTCGCTCCAGGCGATTTGCGGCACACCCGACGGTACGTTTGACTCACCCGATGAAGTCCTGTCCACCATGGCAGGCCACGGAATCCCCGATGATGCAACCGATGTCGAATGGGGCTATAACTCTGTGCGTTATCGCGTGGCGCACTCCGTGCCCAACGCCATCGTTCTCGAGGCGCTCGTCCAGCACTACAACATTCCGCTGTACGTCGAGTATTTCGATGAGCTTAAACGCGCGACCGGCGCTGCCATTACGATCCCCGACATAGCGAACCCGACCGCATTCGTCCCTGGCACACTCGGCTGCAAAGAGCAGATGTACTTTGACCGTGGCAGCGACAACGAAGGCTACGTTGCACTTCGATGCGGCTATTGCCAGGCGGTCTCCGATGATGGCAAAACGCGCATCTCCTTTGTCGACGACCCTTCGCAGTCGGTCATGGCGGAAATGGCAGAAGAAGCATCGGTCGGAGTCTACGTTAGGCTGCTTAAAAAATTCGATCTTGAGCAAGTTCTCCCCGCTGGATCTCAGAAACCCGCCTCGCGTCCCGCCGCAAGCTCCAAAAAGAGCACTTCGACCTCCTCAGCAGAAAAATCGAAAATCAGCCTGTGGATGAACCCCATTGCAGAGAAGCATGTCTGGAACTCCCTCGATGCCTACGGTCAAAAGCAGGGCAAGCAAAATGACATGAACATGTTCTTTTTGGAGCCGCTCTATCGCGGCGGCGATCAGATCCGAGACCCATTTGGATTTGCCACAGGCCGCAAACCTTTGCCGGCTTATGCAAGCCACCAGGCGCACCGCAAGGTTATCGACGCCGCCCTTACTACCGACATAGAAGTCGGCGCGCTTGTCGCGGGGCTTCTCGGCCAAGACCTGTTGACATCCGAAGAGCTCAACGCGCTGCACCGCGACATCGAGCTCAAGGCCCAGGGTATAAGCGCCATCGCCACCGGAAGAGGCGCCGCACTCGAAAGCCGTTGCGACTCGGTTTGCTACCTTATTGCAAAGCTCCGGAGCCATGACGGCGACAATAGCCATCGCTTTATGATGTGGATGGCGGACACCGACCAAGCCGTACGCGTAAAGTTCTACGGCGAGGCACCGGCAATCGGCGCGCCCTTTACGTGCCGCTTTAGCGTAGTGGAAAATGACGTCATTACGTACTGGATGCCCGTCGAGGGCGAGAAGGGCTTCTCTCGCTATAAGCAGATTCCCGAGGGAGGACGCATCGACGTCTCCGCGGCAAAGAGCGACTCTGCCGCCATGAGCGCCCTGCGCAAGGCCAACGCGATGTTCCTTAAGGCGTGCGGACTCAAGCAGACCGCACCGTCCAAAACGCGCATGACCCCGGAGCAGTCGCAACGATTTAGCGAGCTGCGAGAGAAACTGGGCCGTAAAACGGGTTATGCCCTTACGGTGCTCTTCTCGCGCTGCGTACTCTGCAGCGCCGAAGCCGACCGATTCCTCGAGCTCATGGAGCACGCCGCTGCCGCGCACGATCGTGGAGAGGTGATTGACGTCGACGATACCGAGGTCGTAGAGCACAAGGCCGTTTACATGGTTGGCCCGATCTCTACCGAGGATGGTACCTGTCAGCTCTACAACCCCAACACCGTCAACTTTGAGGACTTTAGGTTCCAGCCCAACCTGCTCGAAGACTTCCATACCGACCTGCCCCGTGCCGGCAGCTTTATCAACATTGCAACGAGCGTCGTTGAGTCGGACGTCATCGCCGCCTGGGCGGGCTACAACCCGGGCAACGCCCAGCGCTCGGCGCGCTACTAGAGAGCGATTGGCACGACCAAGCCATGTATCTGTTGCGCGGCATCGCCCCTGGACGTCGAACCGCACCGTCCGCGATGTTGCGCAACAGAATGCAACGCAGGCGGCCTAGTATGCGAAGTAACAGGCGCGCGCAGGTCAGACGCATCGAATCTGGCCTTCGCGCGCAACACAAATCATCGCAGGGAGCACACCATGGCGCGTGACACATCAAACGTTCCGGTTGTTAACTTGCCGCTCGCTTACAAGTTCGACGGCAACGGCAACATCATCCAGAAAGTCTTTTTTGGCGTAAATGCGGTATTCGGCCCCGTCTGGTACTGGTGGTACTTCAAAAGCAATCGTGATCCCAACTTTTGGCTCGGTGACAGCGAAATGGACGGCTATGATCCCGATGAATGCTCTACCGAGTTCCTGCACCGCATGGATAACTTTACGCCCGAGGAGAGCTGCAACCTCTTTGAAGTCGCAAAGTATTGCGACCGCATGACGGGTGTTACCGTCTTTGACGTCGTAAACGGGCGAAATGTAAACGAGCGACACCTGGATGACTACTACACCGGCTACGACCTTGGCATCAAAGATGATGACGAGGACGAAGAAGACGACACAGACATCGAGATGGAGTTTGAAGGGCAACCTGTTAGCTCCCAGCCGATGCGCGTATGCGACGAGGGCCCCTGCCAGTTTATGCTGCCGCCCGTTTTAAACTGCGGAACGGACGACGGTTCTGGCTACGAGGTCGAGATTCCCCTGCGCGCCAAAACGACCAAGAGCGGTACTCCGCAGGAGCGACTATCGTTCTATATCCCCGCCGACGTCGCCGTACAGTGGTTCCGCGAGGTCACGGACGAGCCGCAGGCCGACTACCAACTGTTCCAAACTGTTTGGATGGATCGGGCCAATCGTCTTGAGAACCCGCACTTTGTCGACCACCTGTTTTCCTATGCGTTTTGGCAGGAGCGACTGCTGCGCATCCTGCACTACACGTACAAACGTGGCAAGGTGCAGAGTGCGCGCATCGTTGCCGATTACGAAGGCGATGCCGCCGAGTTTATTGGTAAGCACTATCCGGAGACCGAGGTCATCGGTCATCAGGGCAACGAGAACGCCTTTGAAACGGGAGCCGCCTATCTGGTGGACCTCACGCTGGACTACAAATACAAGGGCGACAAGCTTGTCGAGAAAAAGACGTTCTCGGTCCTTGGCAGCTTTGGACGCGAATGGTATCGACTCTTTAGCGGCAATCCCAACGCCACCGTTGATGATTTCTATGCATGGTGCGAGCAAACCGACACCTACGAGCCCCTACGTCAGGCAGCCGAAACCGCCGGCGCAATCGTTCAGTACACCACCTACGGACTAAAGGACGGCAAGCTCACCAGCAAACGCACCGAAGACCACCAAGGCCGCACCAACGTCGAGATTAATGAGGCGGCCGAGCTGAGGGATCGCATGTTCACGTAGGCGGTAGATAGACTGCCACAACTCAGAAATAGATAAAGAAGTGGGGCTCGGAAATAACCGAGCCCCACTTCTATTTGTTCGTTTATGGCCTTGCAGCAAAAGCACTCTGCCGCTCCAAGGGACCCTACCGCTCCTCCAGCGTCCAGCCCTTCTGGGTACAAAGGTCGCGCAGGGTGGCCACCAGGTCCGCATTGGTGTTGCTGTCGACCACGATCTTGTCGATATGATCCGCAGCAATGTTGAGCTTGGGGAACGAGTGGCTGCAACCCGACAGGTTAAGTTCGCCGACATTGCAGGTAATCTCGAGTGCGCCAAGAATGTCATCGTTCGAAAGATCAATCTTCTCGACGTCACCCTGAAGGCCTTGGTCAACGGTAAAGAACATCAGGTTCTTAAGACCCGAAGCGTTGATGGAATTGACAGCACCCTTAAGGCTTTCAATACAAAAGGAATTGAGCTTGGGGCAGACGCTCAGGTCGAGGTCCTGGGTCGTCATGTCACCAAACTTGAGCACCTCGAGTGCCTCGAGCTCGCTAAAGTCTGCACTCTTGGCGCTCAGGGTATTGATGCCAAGCGTATCGAGCTTGTCCAGCTTGCTAATGGGCGTGAAATCCGTCACCTCTTCGGTTACGACCAGCCTCGTGATGCGCTGGGTCTCCTTGGCGGTCAGCTGGCCATCGTCATCGTTATCGTAGTCGGCAAGCAGCCCGTGCAGAGCATCATCCGTGATCGCATCAACATCGACGAGACCTTTTTCTTTCTTGGTCTCGGAGCCAGAGGCGTCAGTTGAGCTCGACTCTTTAGAGGCGCTCGACGAGGCTCCCCCGCCGCCTTGCACGTCACCGACGCCGCCAATCACGGAGAAAACGGCAACCGCGCCTATGACCACAACCGCCGCAAGCACTACCAGGGCGCGAACGCCGCCCAAGCGAGAGACGGCTTCATTTGCACGTTCAGCCGCCTGTCCATTCGGCTGGCCGGCAGGACGAGGGATCCGACTTGTCGAACGCCTCGGCGTCTGCTGCGCCTGCCCAGCAGACTTTTCGGTTGCCTGCCCGTTCGGACGCATATTCACCCGCACATCCGGCGTCTCGGCAGCCCGCTCATGAGCCCCGCCCGAAGGCTGCTCGGTCACACGCTGAACCTGTTCGTTATCCCGCCAAGACATGTCGGGCTTAAAGTTCGCCATACTGCTTCTCCTCACTTGAATGCAGCGTCACTGCTGCTCCATGGTGTAGCCGTAGTCACTGCTCATTTTTTGCAAAAACTCGACCATGCCGCTGCTCGTGTCGCTGTCGTACAAGATCTTGCCAACGCAATTGGGCGAAAACGTAATATCGAAGGCATTTTCCCTGCCTGCGCCGCACAAATTGAGCGTTTCGACTCTGCAACCGATCTTCAGAACGTCAAGGTTCACATCACCCGACAGGTCAAGTGTCCCAATACTGCCATCAAGGCCTTCGATCTGGACGTTCGTCAACGAGGAAATGTTTTTGGCATTCAAGGTATCGACGGGGCTCTCGAGCCTGTTTATGGCAACGCGCTGTAGCTGAGGAAAACGTGTGAGATCAACCTGAGGCACCGAGCAGTCGCCAATGGACAGATGAATGATATTGCTAATGGAGCTTATGTCGTAGCTTTCGCTGTCGTAGTCGCCGATGCCAAACGTCGTGATGTTGTGAAAGTTGGCCAGCAGCGGAAGCGAATCAAATGACTCGACGTCGATTGATCTAGCTTCATCCGCAGTCTCTTGCGAAATATTCCCGTCCTCATCCGCATCGAATTCTAAGTCCGAGCGCAGCGTCTCGTCCGTAATTTCATCGAGCGTGAGCACTGTGGCCTTTTTCGCTTCTTCCTGGCGGCGCTCTTCTTTTTCCCTTTTACGCTGAGCGCGCGCCGCCTCGTCTTCTTGCTGCTGTTTGGCCTCGGCACGCTGCTCAGTCTGCCGATTGGCGTCGGAGATACCGCTCGTGATAGACACGACCGCCACGATGGCGATGACTACCACCGCGGCAAGAACGATCACCACGCGCGGACCGCCCAAGCGGTTCACGATATCGTTGACATCCGATCCGTTGGACTCGGCGCCCCCGCGGCCAGACCCGTTCTGATTAATTGCCATCCGTATTTCCCTTTCCGCCGCCTACAGGCGGTCCTTGTCGAAGTAGTCCGCGTCGCGCCAGTCGCCGCGCCAGCGGTAGGCATGGGCGTTCTCGCGCGACCAGTCGCTCAGGTGGCGCAGGATGAAGCGGCTCATGTCGTCCGCGAGCGGCTCGATCGGCCCCACGCGCCGCGCCTCGGCCGCCTGCTCCCAGAACGAGTACGCCATGAGGTAGAACGTGCCGGCGTCGACGTAGTCGCCTGGGTAGGCGGGGTCGTCGAACCAGCCGTGCGTGTCGGGCGTGCCGTTTTGCTCGCACCACTCCGCCACGTTGAGGGCGAGGCTCATCAGGGTCGTGTAGTCCTGCGGGTCGCCCGAGGCGAGCGCCTCGTGCAGGTTGGACATGGGGCCCTCGGCGCCGTAGGCCGGGTAGTACAGGTCCCAGATCCTCGACGCCGCGTCGTCGGTGAGCTCCATCTGCGAGGGGCGGTCGCCCAGGCCGTCGTCGTAGACGGGCGCGTTGGGGTCCTCCCCCGTGAAGGCCCCGACGCCGTAGTCGAGCGTGGAGGCGCTGTTGCGGGCGCCGCGGGCGGCGCGGGCCATGGAGCCGAAGACCGAGTAGCCGCTGTGGTAGCCGCGGACCGTCTCGGTGACGAGCCGGCGCAGGCTGAAGTTGGCGTGGGCGCGGTCGCGGGCCTCGCGGGTGGCGGCAGAACCGCGGAAGAAGTACGTGGCGCCGATGATTAATTGCTTAATGATCAAGCTCAACGGGCCGGCAATGATTTCTGTCACAACTACGAGAAGACCAATGAATACAACAGCGCCCAGAGCGAATGGATTGAATGCGCTATACCCCGGCGCCGGAAGCCCCGTATGCAACACATCGTCTCCGCCAACGTTCAAGTACATGCGGTACCAGACCGAGCAGAGCCCCCAGACCGTGAAAATACGCAGCGGGAAATACCGAACAATGGTGGGAATCGCGTCCACAATGCGCGAAAGATTGATGTTAAAGCGAGGGCGATTCGCGCCCTCGTTGTTAACCGGAGTAGCCGCCTCCGGATCGCCCGGAAGAGACACGCCGGCGCGTCGCGCACGCAGGCGGTCGAGACGCTCCTGCGTGGAAGAGGCTTGTGCCTGCGACGCACCTGCCGAAACATGTGCTCCCGCCACCTGTCCCGCAGCCGGCGTCGCATCCCCCTGCTGGTCATCAACTCGAGAGCTATAGAGGCGCGCAAGTCTCTCCTGCGCCGACATGCCTTCTTGCTGGTTATCGTCTGCCATGTGTTTTGCCTTTACCTAATTAATAATGGAAGTGCGTCTGAGCATAGCGGTTAAGCGCATACCCAAACTCCCTGGATATCGTCTTGATGGTATGCGTCTCCATCTTTCTGGTCTGAGGATTACGTCGATTAAATACAAACGTCGGCATAAATCCGCTCACTTCCTGAAACCCGCTCAGCGAATTAAAGGGAATGATAATCGGCGGATTGGAATTACCCGGAGCGAAAAGTCTACCCGCCACCGCCTTGCTGCTGCCTATACCAGGGACGAGCATCTTGAGCGCGGGGTGATTATCGAGCGTCGAGCCCTCACGCTTGGCGACAATCTCGAGGTGGTTTTCGAAAATCCTGATGGAGCATGGGCGTCCGTCATACGAGCCCAAGCCCTCATTGATTACCACGTCATTTCGGATTTCGCGTTGCGCCATGTTCGAACGAGAACGTGCATTCACCTGAGAGCCGCGCTGGGACGCCACGTTCTCAATACCCAACATGTCGTCAAAAGCGCCCATGGCACGTCGCTCGGTGCCATGGAGACCACGCTCGCTGGGATTTTGATTGCGACCTTGTCCGTTATTCGGAAGTAGTCTAGTGAAATCAAAGGGCATATAGAACACTCTTTCCTAACTTAAAAACCCGTCTCAGCCGTTCACCCAACGCAATGCAGGTACTTACAAACGGCAGTTACGACCTATCAATAGGTTCATGGGGCGGCCAATCCGCTCACGCCCAGCTCGGTCCTATCGACCAAAAATAAACAGGACAAGCAAAACGACGACAACAATGGCAATGATTGCACCTACCGACTGAAGAAGAGACACTACACCCCAAAGCAGGAACGCAATGATTGCGGGAATCAACCAGAGATACGACCAGCTCTTAATCGTAGAAGCGCTGCTGGGATGTTCGTTGTCGCCCCATGCGGCAATGCAAGCGAAGCAATCAACAAGAATGGCGAGCAAAACCTCGCACTTGGCCACCGTATCGCCGTCAATAAACACCGTGCCCATAAACCCGGACGCGCTAATCACGGCCGCCGTGATAAACAACAGGCGAATTGCCAACCTGCCAAGTCTATCCATAACTTCAGGATCGGCGTAGAAAGCCTTGTCTTCGGAGCCAAACGAAAAATCGGCCCCCTGTGCCATCGGAAGATCCTCGTCAACGCCCACCATCGAAAGCTTTTCCGCTGTAGCGCCTGTGCGGCTATCAAAGTCGACCAACTGAATCAGACGACTTTCAAGAAGATCGGCGTTAGCCGCCAGATCGCTGTCGAGTGACTGGACGCGGTCAACCGCGGAAAAGGAACGAAGCAGATTCAATGCCAAGAAGCCGAAGATACCGACAAACGCCGCAACCAAAAACAGCACTGCGAGCGGGGCGAAGGAGCCACACATAACGATGAACTGTCCAAAGGAACCGCGAGCGCATAGGATAACAACAAAGTAGACAACCGCCACAATGCACGTCCAGCGCAGCACCCCGCCTTGCTCTTTCTTCACGGCCTCAATACGCGCCGTGGCATCGGCAATGCCTTCAGTCACATCGTAGTCTTGCGTATCCTGTCGGATAGCACCTTCGAGCGCGCCATCCGCCTCGTTTCGCTCGTCCTCAAGGAATTGAGAATAACTGGCGGAAGACATCAGGTTCGCATGAGCCAAAAGCCTGATTCCGATGCTATCAAGTAGATGGTCATCCGCACCGCCTGCAAGCAGTTCTGCCACATATCCGCGTGGTACTGCCTCTCCTCGTGCCTCGGCACAGAAAAGAGCATTCAACGTAAGCGGTCGAGTAAGAAGAACGTCCCTCGTCTGCCAGCCATTCACATAGGGAACAGGCGTCACCTCCATGTCGGCGCGAAGCTTGCTGCCTTCGATTCGGATATTGGACCCCGCTTGCATGAGCGAAGCAACCGATGCCTGCGCCGAAGGAGATAGACCGCGAAGATTGACAATTGCGGATTCTCCGGCAGAGCCCGGAAGCGCCTCGTAAAGAGTAGTGTGCTCGGAAAGCCAAATCCAGCCTGCCATATTGCCGTATTTACGATAGAACGCTCGCACGGGAGCCTTGTTGTCGGCGACACGGTCCATGAAATCGAGTACGACATCAACGTCAATTGACCCGCCACTCTGGGCGTCACCACGTGCCTTAATAATAGCGTCCATGGAAACGTCTCCTGCAAAGAGCAGGAAGAACTCATCGACAGCACGAGACGTTGAGCAAGTGGCAAAAAATGCCCGGGGGTTCCCGATGAGCCTCCTGATCTCTTGCTGGGCCGCAGCATGAGTTTCCAACTCGTCGAACGTAAGGAAGCCCTTCAATAGGCAGGCAGCAAAATGTGGATCGTTTGAAGAAGCAGCGAGGTCCTCGATTGCCTTGATATTCCTGGCAATATTCGCAACCGCCTCATCATGCTCGCCCTGACGGGAGAGAACGTAGGAAAGAAAGCCCGACGGAAGCACACCCATGGACGCAGTGCCATCAAGTCCCGACTTCACCGCATAGCGATCGATATCGGTATCGGCCATAGTGGCGATACGTGCCGGAAGATCGTTTTTGCCGGTGCCTAGCGAAACATCTTCGCCGCGCCACGAAATGATCTTGCCGCCCGACATTTCGTAGATCACGCAAGCAAGATTGAAATCGTAATTCGGTTTTTCTCCGCCCTTCGCTTTTGCCTCGGTAATCTGATGAATCTTTGTCTCGAGGTCGTTTTCATTCCATTTACGCATCTGGCGCTCGAGCTGCCACTGTTGCATGCGCTGTTTTGCCTCGTCCCAATGAGACGCGAGCCCGTGAGCGAGCGACACAGGATCGGTATAAAGCCTGCCGACAAATTCATACGGCGCATGGCCGCTCTTGAAATCGAAGGTGGGCAGCTGACGATAGAAGTGATCGGGGTCAGCGATCCAGTCTTTAATTTCTTCGTATCCGAAGCGCTTGTTTGCAAGCTCAAACGTAAGGCCTTGAAGCAAATTGCCCAAGGTAGCGTCATCAGGGTGGGTGAACTCAGCAGGTTGACCCGCTTCCTGAAACTCGAAAAACGTGTCGTCCTTCAAACGCTCATAGAGCGGGTGGACATTACCCTCATAAAGAGTCCAAATGGTATAACCAAACGAATACCAATCGTTGCGAGGGTCGACCATTCTGCCGTGACCAGGCGTATACCCATTTGATCGCGTCTCGGTTTTAGTCGTACGATTATCAATTCCGGAAAGAGAACGAGCGGACCCATAGTCGCCAAGCGCGATTTGTTTATCGTACAGGTAGACATTCGACGGTTTCACATCGCGATGGACGATGCCAAACTCGGTGTGCAGCAGGTTAATCGCTTGGCTCAGCTCCGGAATCACGCGACTTTTAACCATATGCTTGCTACGGGGTCGATCGCTGAGACAAGTAGCCTTGGGAGTGATGGCAATATCCCAAAGCTGAGGAGCGGGGGCCCCTACTACGGTCGCGCTCAAGCCCTGGTGCAAATAGGCAAAAATAGGCAGCAAATGCGTTTCTGACACGGGACGACCATTGAGGCTCATGACGGCATGCACAGTCTTCTCGTATTCCGTGAGCATTTTTTCTATAAGAGGCTGAAATACCTTGGCAACACATGCGAGGCCGTCATCCACCCGCTCGGCAGCAAAGACCGTGGACTGACCACCATGACCGACAACTTGACCCAAGTGAACAATAAACTGCTGGCCGTCACGTGAGGTAATCGTCACATCTTCCGGAACGAAAGGAGATACGGGCACGGAGGAAGCGGCGCGAACGTCCCCACGAGAAACGGTCACCGTTTCGCCATTGGGATTTACCACCGCACCGCGTGGGACCGTTATCGTTTGACCGCCAGAAGCGGCAGATCGCGGCACCGTTACGGTCTCGCCCGCCACGGACGTCATCGGCCGGGAAACCGTGACCGTCTCGCCGCCGGCGGGAGCAGCCATCGGCCTTGCAACCGTAACGGTCTCGCCGCCAGTCGCAGAAACCGGACGATTTACCGTCACCGTCTCGCCTGCCGACGGGGCGTCGCCGCGGCGAATGGTCACCGTTTCGCCGGACACCGGAGCAGTGCCTCGGCGCACCGTCACGGTCTCGCCCGGTACAGGAGCCTGACTGCCGTGATACACGGTGACCGTTTCACCGTTTACGGGTACGTCCCCACGACGGACCGTCACGGTTTCATCGTTGCCGGTGCCACCATCTCGGTGTACCGTTATCGTCTCATCGGACATCTTTATTCCCCTATCTCAATCACGATCAGCGTCGCGTCATCCGTCGAACCGCCCATGCGGGCCTCGGCATACAGCTCCTCGCACAGCTGCGCACAGGTCGAATCGCTCGCAAGCATCTGCTGCAGGCGCGCAAGGTCAATCTCCCCATCGATGCCATCAGAGCAGATTAAGTAGCGATCGCCCGGAAACAACGTGGTCGTATTGATCTCTAAGTTTCGTCCTCCTTGATTAAGACCGACCGCCAGCTCAATGCAATGCGAAACCGACTCATCGCTGTACTCAAAACCAACGCCGCCCAGGCGGGATTCGGGCGTATGGTCGTAGCTCAATACCGCAAGTACGCCATCGCGCAAGCGATACACACGCGAATCGCCAGCATTAAAGATTGCGGCAGACCCATCATGTGCCACCATAAGCCCGGCAACCGTGGATGCGGCAACGGGCAGGCCATAACGGGCCGCATAGGACTCGACATCGTTCTCGGCGCGCTCGCCCGCCGTACGCAAACGATCCTGCAGGACATCAATCGAATCGGCTTCAAAAACCTGAGTCGTCTGTGCAAACGCCTGAGCAGCGAGCGTCGAGGCGGCCGCTCCGTGCCCGCCTTCGCTCACACCGTCAAAGACTGCCATGCAGCCCATCTCGCGCTCGCAATCGCCCGCTAGGCCATAGCAAAGGACATTACCGTCAAGAAGCAAACGGTCCTCGTTGACGGGGTGATTGGTTCCCGCTTGAGTTTTTGCCGCAGCGATAAACTTCGTCATCGCCAATCGCCTCCCATCGATCCGGGCACGAGCTCAAATGCGATATGCGCATCGTCGCCCTCGCCCTGCGGCACGGCGCGTGCCACCATGCCGGGACGACCGCGCCACTCGGCGCGGTGTTCAAACAGAAAATCGGAAAGCCCGTTAAGGTAACCGCTCTCCACCAAGTTGCCAATGCCGCGGCCGCCCTTGGCCTTGACGGCGTCCGTCATGGCAATGGAGTGCAGCAGTTCGCGGGCGGCATCGGTCGCCTCAACCGTAATATCGGGCTGTGCCTTATGCACGTTGCGGTTAACGGCATCGATCTTGGAATTGAGGATCTGAAGTGCCACGGCATCGTCGATAAAGTTGAAGATCACCACGTTGTCGCCGATACGACCCAAGAACTCGGGCTTAAACTCGCGATCCATCTCGGTACGCACGCGCTCGCAAATCTCGTCATAGGGCGTGTTGGGCGCGATGGTATTACGAACTTCGTTGCCCTGGGCATCGATCTCAATCTTGGAAAAGCCGATGTTGCTCGTAAAGAAGATGACCGTCTCAGAGAAGTACACGGTATTACCCTGGCCATCGGTCAGGCGGCCATCTTCGAGGATCTGCAGGAACTTGTCCATAATGCTGGGCGCGGCCTTCTCGATCTCGTCGAAAAGAACTACCGAGAACGGATTGGCCTTGACCGCATTGGTCAGCTGACCACCCTCGGCATAGCCCACGTATCCCGGAGGAGCACCAAAGAGCTTTTGGTCGGAGTTCTCGGCACCGTACTCTGACATATCAAAACGCAGCATGCTGCGCTCGTCACCAAAGAGGAGCTCCGTAATGGCCTTAACAATCTCGGTCTTACCGGTACCGGTGGGGCCGCTCAAAAACAGGACGCCCTTGGGTTTAGAGCCAGACGAATGGGTAGCGCCCGAAAGGCCCATAACGGAGCGCTTGAGCACGGTGACGGCCTTCTCAACGGCCTCGTCCTGACCCTTCACGCGGCGCTTGATCTTTGCCTCGGGATCCTCTTCGAGCTTCTCGAACATCTGCTGCCATTTGTTCTCGCGAAAACCGTACTTGTAGACGTCGACGAGCTTGGGAAGGATGGCCTCGATGGAAGCCTCGGGGTTTTGCATGTCGCGCTGGTACATACGCTGCAGGCCCTCGAGCTCCTTAACGCTCATGCCGTCGGTGGTATCGATAAAGCGACGCACCGCGCGGTCATCGGAATCGGACAGCGCCTCACCAAAGCCAAACTTGCTCTGAATATAGGCTTCGCGCATGTCGCGGTCGGGATGCGGCAGCGTGATGGTGCGCAGGAAGGGGTTCTCCTCGATAAACCACACGGGCAGGTTGCGCACGTTATCCGTTACCAGAATGAGCGTGTTGACAGCCGTGCGGTTAATAAGGCGTGCTTTGCTAGCACCAAGGTACAGATTAAGGAAAAACTGCGTCTCGTCGGGCATAAGGCCGGTCGAGGAGGCAAGCAGACGCGACGCCATGTTGACGATCACGCAAAGCGGCTTGGCCTCGGTGCCGCCATCGGGATTGTCGTTGTATTTAAGGCGCAACATTGAGCGGATAACCTCGCCGTATGATGGCAGGCTCGACTGCTCGGTGGCATATGCTTGGCGGCCATCGGCGATACAGGCGTTCGCCTCCATCATGCGGTCGTCGCTCTTGGAAGCCTCGTCGTGCGCCAGCGACACCAGGCGCTTGCAATCGACGTTGCCCATGCTGCTCGAAAACAGCTGGATGGGATCGAAATATGCCACGTTGTACTCAACTGAGCCATTGGCGTCTTCAAAAAGGCCGCGCACGACCTCGGCGAGCTCCGAGAACTGAAGGCCGCCGTCAACCACATCGGGATACTTGTCATTCACGTTGCCCTCAAGGATAAAGAGGCTCTTCACCCCTTTAAAGTTGAGCATCTCGCGCTGCCAGGATTGGCGCTCGAAATCAGTTGCCATGTGTTATACCTCCTTGACAGGAAATTCGTGGTGGTAGCGGTTAGCAATGCCGACGGTGTTAACAGTGCCGTCCTGAACAAAGTTCTGAAGCTGACGAGGCTGCAGAAGATACTGATCGTAGTCATCGTGCGGGCGGTCGCTCAGATAGATCACGCGCTGGTTAGTCGAGCCGCGCAGCGCACAATCGGGCACGTTGAGCTCGTCTACGTACGGACCGTCGATCAGCACATCGATAAGGGACTTAAGCGTCTCCCACGTATCCGCACCGATCACTTGCGGCAGCTCTTCAAACGTGAATCCGGTGTAAACGAGAATGTCGTCGTAGGCACAGCGGATCGTTGTCAGCAGCTTCACGAGCTCTGGTGCCTGCTCGAGCGGATCTCCACCCGAAACTGTCAGTCGATGCACGCCATGTACGTGCGCCGTATCGAGCAACATCTGCGCAAGCTCATCAACGTCGACATCCTGCTCGGGCAGCTGCATCCTAAGTTCGGGCGAGATACATCCGGCGCAGTGCTTAGAACAGCCGCTAGTCCAGATTGCGATGCGCTCGCCTGGCCCCAGAGAAACGACAGGCGCGAGCATCTGGCTAACGAACATCCGAGTAATCCTCGCCGGGGTCGAGCGTACGATATACGGCAGACGTGCGCGCGAGCGAACAGCCACACTCTTCACAGCCATCCCCGACCTTTGCGCGCTCATCGGCAACAAGGTGTAGACGACCACACTCGGGACACTCGACAAACCAGCCCTCAATGCCGGCAGACGGGCTGGCGGCTGGCGTGGCGGGTGCCGCAGCGGGCGCGACGGCCGCAGGCCGCGGCGCAACCGCCGTCTGAGCCTGCGTGGGCTGCACCGCAGGAGGCTCCTCCACGGTGACCATCAAACGTAGCTGGGCAAACTCACCAGATGCCGCCGGGATCAGCAGCACGTCACCGGTATGGATCTGCTGGGACACGCCGGGAGCCAAATTAAGAATCTGGCCGCCGCGCATAAGAGCCGTTCCATTATTGGAACCCTCGTCGGCAACCAACCACGCGCCCTGTTCAAAGCGAACGCTGGCATGCTGGCGAGATATTGCAAAATTCGACGCCATACTGGGAAACGCGTTGCGCCCAAGCACGGTCATGCCCGTGAGACGCAGCTGCTCACCCATAGCTGGATCGGCAAGCGTAAGCGCAGGAACCGCAGGAGTAGCTGCAGCATTCGCCATGGATTGCGGCGCGGGCTGCGGCATTGGCGCGGCAACCGGAGCGGGTTGCGGAACGGGCATGGGGGTAGGCTGCGGCATCGACATGGCCGTGGGCTGCTGCGCGGGCGCAGGAATCGGTTGTGGAGTGGACATCGGTTGTGGCACGGGTGCCGGCTGCGGCGCGGGCACGGGAACAGACTGATACACCTGCTGGGACGCAGGCTGTTGAACCGGTGGTGTACCACCCATCGAAGAAGTCGCAGGATAGACGGCGGGCGCTGGACGTTCACCACTAGGTGCAGCGAAGTCTTGCACCGGAGCGGCAGGCGTCGACGGCGCAGGTGCTACGCCGGCGGGACGCAGAGCACCGCATTCCTCGCACATATCGCGCTCGTCATCATTATCAAAACCGCATTCTGGGCATTCCCATGTCATGATTTACCTCATCTCTCTTTGCTTGAGCTGGCTTGCTTGGCGACGGTTGCGCAGGCGGCGCTCCGCATCTGCGGAAGGCGCAGGCGGCACGTAATCGTGCGGGTGAATCTCGACGGCGGCAGCGGGATTCGCGGCCTGCGTGGTCAATCCTGCACCCTCGGCCGGAACGGTTACGCCGTAGGCCTTAAGATCCTCTTCGAACTGTTTGTAGAAGTCACAGAACTCAATCTGGTCCCTATAGACCTTCTCGACAGTCGCTTGATCCTGCGGCTTCATGTCCTTGATGATGGTCGGATTATCAGGATCCTCAGAAAACTCCTCGGGGTTGGCTGCGACAACGCGGATGATGAGTCGATCTCTTTTCGTGCTGCGCAAAAGGGCAATGGCCTTGTTCTGCTTGGTGTCAAACATCAATCGCCAGGGCTTTCCCGAACCCTCCATAACGGCATAGCGAGTAACGTTAATACCGCGAGCAGCCATGACCTCGTTGATAGAACGCTCGATATAGTCGTCTTTCATAGCATTGGCAAGGGCAGCCTCCGCTTCATCGTTTGCAGCATAGACATCTTCGATCTCGTGCAATTGTTTAAGCGGCAGGCTCTTTCCGTAACGATTGTTGGCACGTTCGATGCGCGCACGATACTCTTCGTAGACTCGGTGCCGTTCGCCCGATTCATACGTAGCGTTTTTTACTACGTACTCAAAATCGTTCATCATCTTCATTGCCGCTAGGCGATCATCGACGCGCGAATCAGGCCCAAGTGCATCAAAAGCGGCGCGGACGCTCTCAAACTTTGCAGAAATACGGTTTCGAAGGGGGATATCGAGCGCTTCGTCCTGCATAAGCGGCGTAACACGTCCCGCCCAAGTCTCAAACGCGCGAGCCGCTTGTTCGAGCGACCCCTCCTCTTGTTTGGCCGTTGATTCGGTAAGGTAGCGAAGCGCCTTCTTCAGGTCCACGCCGCCGCCAGGACCAACAACATAATTCGTAATTTCCGCGACATGCTGGGCGCGAAGGCGCTCGGCAGTCTGGACAGCCTTGAGTTGAGCTTGCGACTGCTGAACGAACTGCTCTCTATGCGCTTCCGAAACCGTTGAGGGCAGCAGGGCGCTAATCTCCCCGAGCAAAGCCGGGATCTTAGCGCGAACTGTTTCGGCATAGCGCATGTTTACCGCTTGCATTCCACTGGGCATATTATCCAATGCCTCTTGGGAAAAAGCCTCGATACGAGCATCAATCAACCGATCAAAGTATGCCGAAACAGAACCATCGGTGTCTTCAATGTTAGAAAGCGCTTTGGCTTTTATTCCGGCCAGAGAGCTCTTATATGACTGAATGGCCGCCTCAACGCGTTCCCGCTCCAAGTCTGCCGGGCTTTTGCTGCGCTGCGCCCAAACAAACTCATCCTGCTCTCGCGTGGTCATCTTGTTCCACTGTTCCCGCGTGATTCCATATGATGCGCTGAATGAATAGCTCATATCGTTCCCCTGATTGCCGACTTTAATTGACCTATTTCTACCGCCGTCTTGCGCGATTCTGTTGCGCAACATTGGCGAGCGGCAGATTTGTCGATGTTGCGCAACAGAAGGCGGCGGCAAGCGCATATCCTGCTAATGGAAGAAAGGATGAAAGCGCGCCATGACCGGATTCTACGAAGAAGTTCGACTCGTCAAGTTTCATACGCCAGCGCTGCTCTCCGAGCGTGAGCAGGCCGCGGCACGGCGTCGCTTTTGCACGCTTCTCGTTCCGCCGCAAAAGGGCGGCTTTGGCGGCAACGCCTACGTCCGCCGCGTCCAAAGTGGCGATCGCACCTTTGAGCTCGCGCTTAAGATGCCGCGCCCCGATGCCCAGCCCGAGCAAGAACAGCTCAACCGAGAAACTTTGGAAGAGGAGTACCGCACGCTCTCCGTCGTATCCAACCTAAGGGGTTTTCCCGATGTCTACGGTTTTGGCTACACGGCAGACGGAACCCCGGCGCTGCTTATGGAATGGGTTGACGGCGTCTCGCTTCTTGATGCACGGCCAGCTCTGAGCGATGGCGCTGAAACCTGCCCCGGCGATATCGTCGCCGCGCTGGGTCTGAGCGTGCTCAAGATCATCTTGTCCACGCAATCGCTCGACACGCCCTTTGTCCACCGCGACCTCTCCATGCGCAACATCATGCTGCGTCACGATCGCATCCCGCTCGAGGAGCAGGTCTTGAGTGGCTATTTTGACATCTGCCTCATCGACATGGGCAGTGCCAAGCTCGTTAAACCGGACTTTTCCTTTACCGTCGACGTCAACGCTTTTCGCGGTGCCACGCCGGCATACGCGGCACCCGAAATGCTGGAGCGGTTTAAGGCCGACCCCGGTGCGCGTGACAATCCCGCCGTCGACATCTATGCGCTGGGAAGCATCCTCTACGAGCTTTATTGCGGACACGCGCCCTTTGAGGCAGAGCTCAGGCGCTCTGGAGATCACGCGCGCCTCAAGCGCACCGTGCAACCGCAACCCCTTGCGCCCGCAACTCCCCGCGAACAGGGCTTGGTCAACGCGATTATGGCTTGTTTGGCAGTCTCGCAAGACGCACGCCCTTCGGCAAATGAACTCGCGGCGCGCCTTGAGCCTTTCGCCCGTATGGGTGCTCCGCGAAAGCGCCGGCCCGTAGCGGATCGCGGCAGCGCTACCGTGCGGGCGGACGCCACCATCCCCACCCGCACGGTTGCACAGGCGCAGCCCGCGTCTCGACCAACCCCATCCACCGAGACCGTCCGCAGCGCCGAGTCCATGCGTCGCGCGCGCCTTGCCGTCAAACGTCAACGCTCGATGGCGCTCACGATGGTGATTGCTGCCCTGGTAGCAATCGTGGTTATACTCTTCCTCGCATCTGCCGGCATACTTTAGCCGGCAGTAAAAACCAAGTCAGCAAATAGACCCATTTGCAAAAAGCGGTGGCGGGCGCAACTCTCAATAAAGCCGCGCCTGCCACCGCCGCCATGCATCGCGCGCTGACAATACGAGGTACTAGGAAATCAAAAGCTCAAAGGAATCCGTGATGCGCGTTCCCATGTTAACGGCGCCGTCTCCCGATTCGACCGTGGTATTCAGGTAGTACTTGCCGTTCTTCTTTTTAGGAACACCCGAAACCGTAAGGTCGCAGTCCTCCTCCCCGACGGGAAGCGAGAACTCAAAGCCCTTATTCCTGACAAACGTACCAGTGACGTCCGTGTAGGTGCGATAGTCGTCGCCATCGGATTGGGCGACGGTTTTTTCGGCGTTGTAGGTATCGTGGGCATGCAGCGTGGCCGAGATGTCTGCAACCGCTTCGCCGGAATCGCTGATGCTCTTAAACACAATCACAAGGTCGTTTTTGCTCGCGCCGTAGCAAGTATGGCCCCAAGAGTTGCCCGTCTCCTTAAGTGCTCCGCGCCACGTGGTGTTGGCAAAGCTCGTGGGCTTATCGATGCTGAGCTTCGCTGTGCTACCGGAGGTCGTGGTAGTCGACGAGGTCGCATTGCCCGTCGTGGAAGAGCCCTCGGCATCGGAGCTGGCGTCCCCGCCGTTCTTGCTTGCGGTCTTGAGCTCCGCCTTAGCGTCCTTAAGGTCGGACTTTGTCTGATCGAGCTCGTCTTGCGTTTTTGTGAGTTCGTCCTTGGAAGATTCAAGCTGCTTCTTGAGCTTTTGAATCTGCTCCGTATTTTGCGGATGGGCCAAGCCATATGAGTAGCCCGCCCAGCCGGTTCCCGCGCACAAGGCGGCAACGACAATAACGCCGGCGGCGATGGCGGGCGCATACGACTTGCCCAGGCGCTTGCGTGCCAGCTTGTACTCGGCCTTGGCCGTCTTGAGGCTCTCGCGGTCCTGCTCGAGCTGCTCTTCCTCACTGAGCGGCGTAGAACCAAAATCGGCATGGCAGGCAGACTCAGTTTCCGCGTTCTCGATCGTAGTGCCAAAGTCTGACAAGGGATCGACTACACGTGCGGCGTCCGAATCGGATTCGGGCGCAGCGGGCTCAGACGCGTCGGGTGCCGCCACCGGCTGCTCGTCTGCTTTCGAGGCAGCATCCGCCTTAGGCAACTCCACCGTTGCCGCCGTAGCGGCCTCACCGTCGCGCCACGAAAAGGCCGGGCTCTGCGACACCGTCTGGGGCGTGGTGTAGGGATCTTCGGGAGCAGGTGCAGACGGCGCGGCGGCGTCAAGAGGCGATCCACACTCAGAGCAAAAACCAGCGTCATCGGGCAATAATGCACCGCAATAAGGGCATTCCATAGGGCACAACCTCTCAAAATGTGTCGCTTGCAGCCATCCTGCAACTTGGCGTATATGCCCTATAATGTCTTGATAGTTATGCAAAGCGTTGCGCAACATTTTTCGAGTCGGTACGCTTTGACCGTAGCCATTTCCTAACATGTTTGCAGTACGTCATTAAAGTTATCTGGGGAGGCAGCCATGGCGGCGGAAACACCGTGCTCGGTCCTCTACAACGACATCCGATCGTTCGGCGGTCTCAAGCATCTCGAGATTGCGCGAATGCTCATCAACGGCAATTCGTATGCAGGCAGCACCCTGCTCGACAAATGCTCTACCAACCGCTCGTACCTCACTCGCTACATCGTCCACCGCGAGCCCGATCAGTGTGCGCCAGGTATCTACAATGACCTTACCGTCTCCACACTCAACCTTGCTGCCGCCATTAGCAACAAGCTCGGCGGAGGCGATCGTGCCTATCAGGAAATATCCGAGCATTACAGCGGCCCGGCGGCCCAAGACATGATGTCGATTCTCGCCGATTATGACCTCGACGACCGCCTCTACGCCAATGCCTTGGGGCGCATCAACAGCTCCGATGACCACAGCCCCCGCGAAAAAAGCACGCTCTTCTTGATGCTCTTTGTGGCAACGGGCGCACTTGCCGACCCCGCTCAAGGCGTGGCCACCGTCGAGCGCTTTTGCGACAGCAAGACGGGCGGGCACTTTGGCACCACCGAAACTACCGTTGGACGTGGCTTTATGGGCAGCCTGGAGCAGCCACGCACCGTCGCCCCCAACCTCGGTCTGCTCAGGACACATGCCGACAACTGCGTCGACATGCAAATCCATCCCCTCACACGCGATCCGCGCGGCACCGTGATTGGTTCTTTGCCCAAAACCTCGCCCAGCATCACCGATGTGGGCACCGACGCATCGCGCGAGCATCTTCGCATTTGGCTTGAGGGTGAGCACTGGTACGCCCAGGGCCTTGGATCGACCAACGGCACGGTGCTCGAATCGGGTGCAGGCGACGGCGATACCGTAATCGAGCCGCCCCGCGACCAACGAGAGCCCGGCAAAGTCTATCCCCCCGTGGAAATCGCTAACAGTGACAGACTTCATTTGGGTCTCTATACAACGTTTCTCGTTATTGTGGACTAGCGCGTAGAGACGTGGGGAAACAGGTGTCACTCGTCTTATATCATTTACGTTGCGCGCTGCACTATAAATAGCAATACGAGTCAGCTTATCGGCGAACACGTCTATCATGGGCTTTAATCGATAATCGCGTTCTCGGCGTGAGCACGCGGCCCCACCAAATGAAGGAACGTCTTGGATACCACCAACACCGCCCCTGGCGACAAACTCATCCGTCTCGACACGTTCGATACCGCCGTGGCAGTCGACCCCAGCGCCGAGGATGATGCCAAGCGCCGGTTTATGACGCTTATTCTTCAGACGGCATACCGCGACGGCGGCAATATCGGACACGTGCTGCGCGCGACCAACACAAGCGGCGAGGTCTTTGCCGTCAAGCTGCTCAAGGACAACGCCATCCTTTCTGACCAAACACCCGATCGCTCCGCCGAGCAAGCGGCTGCGCACCTGGCCAACACCGCCGCGCTGTTCGAGGAGTACCGTCATCTGTGCACCGTCTCGCACCTGCGCGGATTTCCGCGCGTCTATGGCTATGGATCGTGCGAGGACGACCCGCTCATCCTCATGGAGTGGGTCGAGGGCACCTCGCTCAAGCAGGCCCTGCCCTTGCTTCCGCACGATGTCTCGGGCGGGCTAACCACCCAGATGGTGGCCGCCGTTGGAAACGCCGTGCTTCGCGCACTCCTGATGACCCAGGGACTCGTAAATCCGGTCGTCCATCGCGACCTGTCGCCCGCCAATATCATGTTCCGTACCACCAGTCGAACGCTCGAGCAGCAGATCGTCGATTGCTCCTTTGACCCCTGCCTCATCGACATGGGCTCCGCGACCATGGCCCTCGGCGATGACACGATCACCCGGCGCGCCGACATCTGGCGCTTTGCCACGCCCGCATACGCCGCACCCGAGATGCTCACGCAGGATATCGAAGGCATCGCGGCCCTTCGCCGCTCGCCCGCCATCGATGTCTATGCGCTTTCGAGCATTCTGTACCAGCTCTACAGCGGTCGCAAGCCGTTTGATGTCGAGTCGACGGGTGCCGCGGCAACCGGCTCGTTCTACCTTATAAAGACCAAGACCAAGCCGGCGCCGCTCGAGCCGCGATGCAATGACGACGAAGCGCTCGCCCAGATCATCATGAAAGGCATCTCGGTCGAACAGGGCGATCGCCCTACCGAGCAGCAGATGCTCGAGGTGCTCTCGGCATACCTCACCGATGCCGAATCCGAGGGCCGCGAAGGCGCAGGAGACGAAGCCGCGATTGATATCGATTCTGGCACGCACCTTAAGGTCGACGTCGCCGGCGAGCGCGCGCGAGAGATCCTGGAGCAGGCCCGGCACGATGCCATGACCCGCCGCCGCTTTATTATCGGTGGCGTTGTCGCAGCCGTTGCGGGGCTCGGCGTTATCGGGGCGGCAACCCATGGCTTTGGCATCCCCGACTACCTGGACGGCATCCGCAGTTCGCTTGACGACTACACCTGGGATCAGCTGCAGGAGATTTCGCTCAAGATTAAGGCCGCCGAGACCCGTAGCGAGGCATGCGAGATTGCCAAGCGCTACCATCTGCTCGATGACAACGGGCATATCCCCTATCCGTGTACCAAGCGCGTGAGGCTCACCAACGGGCTGCACATCGGCGCGCAGCTTGTGGGCATCCGTCACGACGAGCTTCTAGACGGTACGGGCAAGGCCGGGCTGACGTTTATGTTCGATGCCGGCATTGCCGAGCGCGATGCAGCGCCCCAACCGTTGAACGCCGGCTGGGCAGATTGCGAGCTGCGGGAATGGCTCGACGGCGACGGCCTTAAGCTGCTGCCCAACGAGTTGCGCGCACTCATTAAATCTGTCAAAAAGATCTCGAATAACGTTGGCGCCGCCAGAGGCGCATCGTGTCTGAGCGAGTTGCCCGCAACCCTTTGGCTGCCCGCCATGGTCGAGCTGTGCGGTACGCAACCGCCCGAGTCATTTGCCGAGGACTTTCACTACCTGGCCGACATCTATAACGGCGAGGGCAAGGAGTACCAACTCTTCCGCGAGCTCAAGGTAAGTCCGTATACCACGAACGAGATGTTGGTTCGCCAGTGGAAAGGCAAGGACACCTGTTGGTGGGAACGAACGGCGAGTCCTGACACATCGGAGAGCGAAGGCACACTCTATATGAACCGCGTGGGACACGACGGCGACGTCTTTACGTACGCAACGCCTGCGGAAAAGCCAAACAGGCGAACCTGTGTGATCCCCGGGTTCTGTATCTAGGCGGCGGGCGTCTTGCCGTGACGAGACCCCTCCCCGGCAATTGTCTCGATCTGTAACACCAGCTCGGCAGATATAGGTCTAGATGTTACAGAACGAGACAAACCCCCAGCCCCGCGAGACAACATCTCAATCTGTAACAGTAAGGGGTTAAAAACCTCTCTAGATGTTACAGATCAAGACATTTGAGTTGACCACGGACGGTCCGTCTCGATCTGTAACAGTTAGAGGTCATATTTCCCGCCAGATGTTACAGAACGAGACATTAGCTTGCCGAGAACTTCGCCTCATAATATATGACTCAAGTGTGTCGATATTTCCTTGCCAATGTTGCGCAACAGAAGCCCTTTCGGCAGTCGTAACGTACGAATTGTCATAGGTACCCCTTCAACGATTGGGAGAAGAAATGGCAAAGTACGCACCTAAACACTTGGAAGTCTCAGGCGGCGCCGAGCCTCGCCCCACATTCTCGGGCCACAAGGCAACACGACTCGCCGTCACCGCGGCAACCACCATCGCTATGACCGGCTCGTCGCTGCTCGCGCCGTTCTCGGCATTTGCCAACGATGTGAGTGATACCACGGCACAGGACGCGATCATGTCCCCGCTTGCTGTCCACGCCGGCGAGGCGGCAGGCTCCGCAGTAAAGGCAGACGCCCAGAAGATTGCCGACTTGCAGGCTGCGATCGACGCCGCAAAGGCTGCCGAGGCAGACGCCAAATCCGACTACGACACGGTGGCTGCCCCCTATACCGAAAAGCAGGCGGCACGCGACAACGCACAAAGCACCTATGACGTCTCTGTCTCCGATAATTCGCAGGCAGAGGCCGCCACGCGCGCCGAATATGCTCGCCAGCTCGATGAAAGCGTCAAGGCGGCCGACAGCGCCAGTGCCACGCTGAAGGATGCCCAGGGAAAGCTCGATGCAGCCAAGACCGACGCCGAGGACAAGTCGAAGGTCCTTGATGCCGCAAAGCAGGCGGCAGCTGACGCGCAGGCCAAGCTCGAGGCAGCCCAGAAGGCAGCCGCCAACGCAACGCCGGAGGAAATCAAGGTCGCCGAGCAGGCTGCCGCAGATGCGCAGGCCGCTCTGGACCAAGCAAAGGCTGCGAAGGCCACTGCCGATTCCGCGCTCGCCGATGCCCAGCAGGCTCAGAACGCCGCGCAGAGCGCTTACGACGAGGCGGCAGGCACGCTGGCTTCCGCCCAGCAGGAAAAGAACGCCGCGGATGGTAAGGTAGTCGCGGCACAGACAGCGTATGACAGCGCACAAGCCGATTTGGCGGCCGCAAAGGCAGGCGCTGAGGGCCCGGAGTATGACGCCGCCCAGGCAAAGGTCGATGCTGCCCAAAGCGCACTCAACCAGGCGAAACAGCAGCAGGCGACTGCCGAAGCAGGCCTTTCTCAGGCAAATAGCGACGTTGAATCCAAGCAGGACGCCCTCACCGGCGCCGAAAGCGAGCTCGAAGCCAAGAAGCAGACAGTCGCAGCAGCCGAAAAAGATGTAACGGCAGCCCAGACGAAAGCCGATGCGGCGCAATCGGAGTTGACCTCGGCAAAGCAGGCACATGCTGCCGAACTGGAGAAGGCAAAGGCCGCTCAGAAACAAGTCGACCAGGCAAAAGCCGAGAAGGAGTAGGCAGACAAGGCGCTCGAAACTGCCAAGGCAAACCAGGCGGCCGCCGATCAAGCCGTTGTCGATGCACAGAAAGCATACGATACGTGCAAGGCAGCAACCGATAAGGCAACGACAGCGGAGGCGCAGAGCGTCATCGGCTTCTACCAGTTCATCGGTGCCAACGACGCTGCAAACATCATCTATAGGCAGAGCGATAAAAACCCGACGACCATTGGCGATAAAAAAGACGGCACGTCACTCGACAACGCCAAGCTTTCGTTTGGCAAGCTGCGCGAAATTAATGAATATCGCAAAAGCGTCGGCCTTAGCGAGCTTAAGGTGACGGCAGAGCAAATGGCAATCGCTCAGTCTGATTCCAATTACTCCGACGCAACGAAGGGGCACTCAGACTATGCCGGATTTGAAAATGCCGCTTGGAACTTCAGCACGAAAGAAAACATCGCGCACCAATGGGTTGATGGCGAAAAGAAAATATTTGACGATGCTGCAGCGAAAGCCGGCCTTGGCAACGTTGCCCCCAAAGATGCTTGGAAGACTTTCTGGAGTCACGGTACCGAATTCGGAGCCCAAGGCGTGGGTTTTGGCAAAGTCGGCCACTATTTGAATATCGTACAGCCTGACGCCAAAACCATGGGATACGGCATCAACTCGCGCGGAACCCTTTGGCCGTATGTGTTCGTCTTGGAGATCGACAACAATTACGGTTCGTACGAGAAAGAATACTCGATCGATGAACTCGAGAATCTCTTTGATCAGTATCAGCTGAGCCTCTCCAAAGCTAGCGAAAAGCTCGCCGCCGCAAAGACGGACCTTGAGCAAAAGCGCAGCACAGCGGCATCGAAAGCCGATGCCGTAAAGGCAGCTGAAACCCTCGTCGCTCAAAAGCAGGAAGGCATTGTTGCCGCGAATAGCGACCTTGCCGCCAAGAACGACAGCGTAGCAAGTGCCGCCGCCGCTGTTGCCCTAGCAAAGCAGAATCTCGCCAAGGCAAACGGAAAAGTTGCCGAAGCCGAAGACCAGGTCAAAGCCGCCCAAAGCAACGTGGCGACCGCAGAACAGGTCGTCAACCAGAAGCGCGCCGAGCTTAAGGCATCGAAAGAGCAAGCCGCTCAGAGTCAGAAGAAGGTTGATGACGCCAAGGCAGAGACCCTCGTAAAGCAGCAGGCTCTGCAAGATGCAAAGAAGGAACTTGCCAAGTATTCAGCCGATGTTGCTGCGTCTCAGGAGAAAGCCGACGAGGCCCATCAGGCGCTTGATGAAGCCACGGCAGCCCAGACGTCTGCCCGGAGCGCTCTCAAAAAGGCGAAGCTCGACGAGACCGCCAAGAAGCAGGCCCTCGACACCGCGAAGGACAACGCCGAGGCCAAGGCGGCGAACGCGGAGCACGCCGCGAGCAATCTGACCACGGCGAAAAACGACTTTGCTTCAAAGAAGGCCCGTGCCGACGCCCTGAGCAATGCAGCCGATAATCTTGCCACCGCCGAGGCGGCCAAGAAGGAGGCCGACGCAGCAGTTACCGATGCCGGAGTCGCCCTTAGCACGGCAAATGATGCCATCGCGAACGCCGAGCAGGCGGTCGAGAATTCTCAGGCCGCATCGGACGCCGCTGCTGCTACTCTCGGAAAGCTCAAGTCCATCAACGTCGAAAACGGCATTGCTACTGGCTCTGACGCAAACGCGAACGATACGCTCAATGCTCTCTTTGCCAAGTGCGTCGCCGCCAAGCAGGCAGAACATAACGCAAAGGCCGCACTTGATGCCGCTCAGGCAGACCTTGATGCTGCGACGCCCGCCTACACCGCGGCTCTCAACGCCTACAACGAGGCAAAGGCAAAACGCGTTGCCGCCGAGCAGGCCCTGAAGGACGAGATCGCTCGTCAGGAGCAGGAGGCGGCGAAGGCCGAGCAGGCCAAGATCACGCAGGCCGCCGCTAAGCCGGTTGCTGGAAAGCCGTCTGCCGGCAACGCCAAGACGGCCGACAACTCGGCGCTTCCCACCACGGGCGACAATGCTGCGCTCGCCGGTGAGACGTTTGTCATCGGAGGTGTCGTGCTCGTAGCCGCCGGCGTCTTCCTGACTGACAAGAAGCGTCGTCAGGAGTAAGGATTTCGGGAGGACGGCTTCTCCTCCCTCCCACCGCTTCGCAAACCCTGCCCAACATGCGCCGGGGCGCCCATCACGCGGGCGCCCCGGCGTTTTACGTTGTATGCCCGGGGCATCTGCTCCGAGATTGTCTCGATCTGTAACAACTAAGACCCAAACATCGGTCTTACTGTTACAGATCGAGACGTTCGGGTTACCCTCGAATGGTTTGTCTTGATCTGTAACAGTTACTCGGTAAAACGGGGTCTAGTTGTTACAGATCGAGACATTAGTTTTCGGCCGATTTCTATGTCTTGATCTGTAACAGTTAGAGGTCATATTTCCCTGCTAGATGTTACAGATTGAGACATTGAGTTTCCTGCCAACTGTTTATCTTGATCCGTAACAGCTATGGCTCAAAAACCGGTCCAGATGTTACAGATTGAGATGTTTGGCAGAGACGGCCACCTATTGAGCAGCCACCCTCATCTGTAGCGAGATGTCAATCATTAATTCTGTACTAGACACCCCCAGGGGGTATGGGTGTATAGTATCGGCAGGTTAACAATTCCAACACCGAACCACAGAAAGGAGAAGCCATGGCTCAAGATAAGTTCGACGTGGGCGGCATGACATGCGCCGCCTGCCAGGCGCACGTGGACCGTGCCGTGAGTAAGCTCGACGGCGTCCAAAGCGTCGCGGTCAACCTGCTCGCCGGTTCCATGATGGTCGACTACGACCCTGCGCAGGTCTCCCCCGACGATATCTGCACCGCCGTCGACCGTGCCGGCTACTCGGCCTCGCCCGTCGATGCGGGCACCGGTGCCGCCGGCTCAAACGGCAGTGCGCAAGTCAGGTCCGGCGCCGCCCACATGGAGTCGCCCACCAAAAAATTGGAGGCCGCCGCCTCTGCCATGCGCACCCGCCTCATCGTCTCGATCGTATTCCTCATCCCGCTGTTCTACATAGGCATGGGGCACATGCTCGGCTGGCCGCTGCCCGGCATTTTCACCGACCATACCCACAGCATGACGCTCGCCCTCACTGAGCTCGTCCTGCTCATCCCCATCGTCTATGTCAACGACGCGTACTTTATCAACGGGTTTAAATCGCTCGCGCACGGCGCGCCCACCATGGACGCCCTTATTGCCGTGGGCGCGACCGCTTCCGTCGCCTGGTCGCTCTACGCCATGTTCATCATGGCCGACCAGTTAGCCGCGGGTCAGGTACACGAGGCCATGATGACGGGCATGGACAATCTGTATTTTGAGAGCGCAGGCACGATCCTGTCGCTCGTCACCGTGGGCAAATACCTCGAGACGCGCAGCAAGTCAAAAACCGGCGGCGCCATCGAGGCGCTCATCGACCTAGCGCCCAAGACCGCGATCATCGTGGCAGAGGACGGCAGCGGGACCACCGTCGACGTCGACAGCATCCTTCCCGGCCAGGTCCTGCGCGTGCGCCCCGGCGAGTCCATCCCCGTCGATGGCGTGGTGCTCGAAGGCAGCTCGACCGTGGACGAGAGCGCGCTCACCGGCGAGTCCATCCCCGTGGAAAAGACCGCCGGCGACACCGTCAACGCCGCCACCGTCAACCGCACCGGTTCGTTTACCTTCCGTGCCACGCGTGTGGGCGCCGAGACATCGCTCGCCAAGATTATCAAGCTCGTCGAGGACGCCAACGCCACCAAGGCGCCCATCGCCCGCATGGCCGACAAGGTCGCCGGCGTATTCGTGCCCGTGGTGTTCGCGATCTCGGCCGTGACCTTTGTGGTGTGGATGGCACTGACCGGCAGCGTGAACGAGGCACTCACTTCTGCCGTGGCCGTGCTGGTGATCAGCTGTCCGTGCGCGCTCGGCCTGGCCACGCCCGTCGCCATTATGGTAGGCACCGGCAAGGGCGCCGAGATGGGCATTCTGTTCAAGAGCGCCGAGGCGCTGGAGAGCCTGCGCAGCGCGGGCACCGTGGTGCTCGATAAGACGGGCACGGTCACCCGCGGCAAGCCTGCCGTGACCGATATCGTAGTGGCCACGCGCGCCGACGGCTCGCCCGCCATGAGCGAAAAGGCGCTGCTCAAGCTGGCCGCTGCGCTGGAGCGCTCAAGCGAGCACCCACTGGCCGAGGCGATTATGGCCGAGTGCGAGGCGCGCGGAATTGTCGCGCGCATGGTCGAGGACTTTGCCGCCGTGCCCGGTCGTGGCGTGACGGCGCGCGAGGGGCAAAACGTCATTGCAGCCGGCAACGTACGCCTGATGGACGAGCTGGGCGTTACCGTGCCCGCGGGTCTTGCCGAGCAATTTGCCGCCGAAGGCAAGACGCCGCTGTTCTTTGCCAAGAACGGCGAGTTCGTCGGTTCCATCGCCGTGGCTGACGAGGTCAAAGAGACGAGCGCCGAGGCCATCGCCGCGCTCCGCAAGCTCGGCGTCGACGTGCGCATGCTCACCGGCGATAACCGCGTGACGGCCGAGGCAATCGCCCGCCGCGTGGGGCTGAGCAGCAAGCAGGTCATCGCCGACGTCCTCCCCGCCGACAAGGAGCGCCACGTGCGCGAGCTGCAGGATGCGGGCAGCAAGGTCGCCATGGTGGGCGACGGCATCAACGACTCCCCCGCCCTGGCGCGCGCCGACGTGGGCCTTGCGATCGGCACTGGTGCCGACATCGCCAAGGAAGGGGCGGATGTGGTGCTCATGCGCAGCGACCTCATGGACGTCGCCCGCGCCATCGAGCTGTCGCGCGCGACGATCCGCAACATCAAGCAGGACCTGTTCTGGGCACTGTTCTACAACGGCATCGGCATTCCGCTCGCCGCGGGCGTGTTCTTCCCGCTCACCGGATGGCAGCTCTCGCCGATGTTTGGCGCCGCGGCCATGAGCCTGTCGAGCGTCTGCGTCGTAAGCAATGCGCTGCGCCTGCGAACCTTTAAGCCGAAAGTGGCAAAATAGGCTCACCATTACGTCCATTTAGAACGGGTTTTCCAGGTGCCCGAGATTGACCTGAAAGAGGAGCGACGCGTACTTTGGTACGCGAGCGACGGTTTGAAGGTCAAGGCCGGGTGCCTGGGAAAGCCGACATAACAGAGAGGAATACCCATGCGTTACACAATCAAGACTTCCGGCCTCATGTGCGGTCATTGCGATGCTACCGTTGAGACGGCACTGCTCAACGTTGCCGGCGTGACCGACGCCGATGCCGATCACGAGACCCAGACCGTCCAGGTGGAGTGCGCCGACACCGTGACCGCCGAGCAGCTCGCTGCCGCCGTCGAGGGCGCCGGCGAGAAGTTCCACGCCCTGTCCGTAACCGCAGCCTAGCTGCCACCGCACCAGCAGGCACCGCTGTCGGCCGACATAGCCGCCCAGCAACCACCGCTCAACCAGCCCTTCAGAAGTTGCGGTGAAATAGTTCTTGTTTGCAGGCTTGAAGCGCTAAAACAGGAACTATTTCACCGCAACTGACGGGGGCATCCGGAAGATCGACCAGAAACGAGGACCCGCCATGATGGCAGACCACAAATCGGTGACCCGCATGCTCAAGACGGCACGCGGCCAGATCGACGGCATCTTGCGGATGGTCGATGAGGACCGCTATTGCGTCGATATTTCCACGCAGCTCATGGCCACGCAGGCGCTCCTCGCGCGCATTAACGCCGACGTGCTCAAGGCGCATATCGAGGGCTGCGTGACTTCGGCAATCGAATCGGGCGACGAAGACCTCAAAGCCGCCAAGCTCGCCGAGATCGAACGCGTCGTCGACAAGCTCTCCAAGTAATTGGGGCATTGGGGACAGACTACTTTGCACCGTCTTGGTGTTCCGGGGACAGGAATGTTTGCACCACCTTGGTGCAGATTAACCTGTCCCCCTTGCTCTAAATCGGGTATAAAGGCGTGCAGCATATCGAACGAAAGGCAATTCGCATGAATGACTTTATGAAGGGTCGCAATGGCGCCGATGAACTCACCATCGTAATGGGTTTTGCCGGCATCGTCATCGCGATGATCGGATCGATAGCCCGCATCCAGTGGCTCAGCTGGATCGCCATCGCCGTTATCGTGATTGGCGTGCTGCGCGGCCTGTCCAAAAATATCGATGCACGTCGCAAGGAGAACGACGCCTTTGTCGCCGGCTCGGCTAAGGTCCCCGGCTTGGGCAAGTTCGTCGCCAGCTTGGGCGGCGGGGCCGCAGCGGCCAGCACCTCGCGCGCGGCCGGCACCAGTAAGGAAGACTTTGAGCGTGCCAAGCGCACAGCCAAGAAGATGTGGAAGGGTCGCAAGACTACGGCATACCTCAAGTGCCCCAACTGTGGCCAAATGCTCTCCGTCCCCAAGGGCAAAGGCAAGATCCGCGTCACCTGCCCCAAGTGCCACGCCAAGATGGAAACGCGCTCATAGCCGCCATACCATGGGACAAAATAAAAGCCGAGGCCTCGCACTGAGACCTCGGCTTTTTTGATTATGACAAAGGGATTGCCCCTTTGTCACACCTATGCCACGCCGTCGCGGGCGAGCTCCTCAGCCAACGCCTCAGCCGGCATGGCCATAATCGTGTCGAGCTCGTTATCAACCTCGGGGATACGCTTCACCTTGAGCTTGCGCACCAGATCACCGCGACACATCACGTGCATCGGCTCACGCAGCGCGCACAGGTCATCGAGCGGGTTCTCGCGCGTCACCAGGATATCGGCGGCCTTACCGCACTCGATTGTGCCGGTCTCGCCGCCCAGCCCCAGCAGCTCGGCATTGACTTGCGTAGCCGTATGCAGCGCGAAGGCGTTGCTCACACCGACATACTTGGCAAAATAGGCCACCTCACGCCACATGTCGTACTGCGTCACGAACGGGCAGCTCGAATCCGTGCCTAGGCCCACCCTAACACCAGCTTCCAGTGCGGCACGGGCGCTCTCGATGATGCCCGAGCACACGATGTCGCCGTTCTTCTTTTGCGTATCGGTCGAATGAGTCTTTTCCGGATCGAGCAATACAAATGGCAGCGCCGGGCTGATAGTGCAGGTCACACTCGGCGCACGTCCCTCAAGCTGCGTACCCGCGGCGCCGCGGTACAGCTCCAGGATCTCGGGCGTCAACGGAGCGCCGTGCTCAATCGTGTCAACGCCGGCCTCAAGCGCGGCCTTCACGCCCTCGGTACTCTCGACATGAGCCATAACCGGAAGGCCCATATCGTGCGCCGCCTTGCACGCCGCTGCGGCAACCTCCACGGGCATACGCAGCACACCCGGCTCGCCCACCTCGGTCGCGTCGAACACGCCACCCGTTACGAACAGTTTAATGACGTCGGCACCGCGCGCATACAGGTCGCGCACCTGTTCGGCCGCCTCGGCGGGACTGTTAGCCACCTGGGCGAACAAGCCAGCACCATGGCCCCCCGGCACCGTAACGCCCGTTCCCGGCGCCACCAGGCGAGGACCTTGATACTTGCCGGCATCGATAGCATCGCGCACGGCAAGATCCGCAAACAGCGGGTCGCCCGCGCCGCGCACCGTGGTCACGCCGCTTGCCAGCTGTTGTTGGGCGCTGCCCTTAAGAATGTGGCGCACGATGGCGCGCCCCACGGGATTATCGAGCTTTTTCATCAGCGCGCCCGCATCGCCCGCCGAAACCGGCTTGCCCGAGCCGCACAGATGCACATGCATATTGATGAGGCCTGGCATGAGATACGCCCCTGCCAGGTCGATGACCTCGGCACCCGCAGGCGCCTGCGCCACAGCACTCGGCCCCATCCACGTGATGACACCGCGCTCAACGACCACGGCCATGTCGGGCTGCGGCTCCATATGTTCCGAACCATCCAGGACGGTCGCATTGATAAACAACGTGGAACGATCGGCAGACGCCATATCGAACTCCTCCCTCACGATTAACTTGAACATTTGTCCATTATCACCTAATGCAGCGAACTAAAGTCAAACATATCGGTTAACGGAGGGAAGAGAGAGATGTAGGGGCAAACGGAGACAGCGCGGCATTGCTCTGGCCGTGCTGACGAAACATCTCAATCTGTAACAGATACGGCCCCAAACACCCCCCCATATGTTACAGATTGAGATTTTCAGTCACACGCCCAGCCTTTATCTCAATCTGTAACAGGTAGACCAGTTTTCAGCCGCCAGATGTTACAGATTGAGATTTTTCGTCAGCCGCCAACCTTCCGTCTCGATCTGTAACAGCTAGAAGGCAAAACAGTCCTTTGTTGTTACAGATCGAGACATTCTCCAGCTTCATCGTCAAACGTCTAAATCTGTAACAGGTAGACAGGTTTTCGGCCTCTAGATGTTACAGATTGAGATCTTTTAGCGGTAGCCAACCTTCCGTCTTGATCTGTAACAGTTACGAGGCCAAGCGGTCCCTTGTTGTTACAGATTGAGACAGTCCGCTTCAGTGCCCATACCACTGCCGCTTCCATTCCTCAGCCAAATCGGCTCGCTGCGGAATACCTGCTAGCCTCATCTTTTCAACCAGCTTTCCCGGATTCTTGAGCTCATCAAACGTGAACCGAAGCACCTTGTGTCCGAGCATTGTCAGATGGGACTCCCGCTGACGTTCTGCCACGAACGGGTCGACCGACTCCCGGCCCTCGCCGTTCTGCAAGGTGTACTTCCCCTTTCCGTCGAGCTCGCCGATGACACACGTCCCGTTCTCGAGCCGCCAAAAATAGTCGACGCGAAACACCTGGCTCGGATCGAGCGGGTCGCGAAACTCCACCTGCAGCTCCGGAACCGGAAAGCCGTACGCAATAAAGAACGCTCGGAACCGAGACTCGCCGCCGTTTTCGGACAGCCCGTCCGCATACGACGCAATCACCTGTGCCCTGCGATACCCTCGCCTGCCCTCGCAATCGGCGCGGAGGCGCTCGTAGAGGTCGTCGCGCGACATGCCCTTCGCCCGCAGCGCAGAATCGGCAATCGCTAACCCGTAGGAGAACGGCGCACGCAGCAGACAATCCTCCACCGTGCGCCAAAACGGCGTCACCCACACGCCATCGACGCGCTCAAGCGCACCCGCCGCCTGCGGACGCAACAGCCGACATCCTGCACTAAGTGTCACCGAGCAACCTGTCTTGACCAAGTAACGCGGCCCGAGCAGATCATTCGGCACCTCCAGGCCCCACAAAAGTGCTGCGTCATACCCCCAAAACGCCCAATCGGGGTGGAACTCGGCAAACCCCTTGATGGTCCACCGCGCCCGCTCCGGCGGCGTCAATGCATCCCATTCATGCTGAAAACAGAATAGGTGCGATTCGGGCTCTGCAATATCGTCTGTGCCCACATGGCGCCGCAGCCACATGAGCTCGGCATTGTCATGCGTTGCGAGCAGTGCACCTTGCTCGGTCGCCTCCGTGAGCCTGGCAAACATCCTATTCCGCGCCAAGGTGTTACGTGTTGCATGTTTGTGTTTAAAAACGGTATTAGACACTTCTATCACCACCACATCGGAAAAATGGGCCATCGCCGCTGTTACCGCCGTCGACAAACGTCTCGACCTGTAACAGTTACGGGCACAAGCAGCCGCCAAACGTTACAGATCGAGATCTTTCGGCACCGCATCCAACCTTGGTCTCAATCTGTAACAGTTAGGTCGAGTTTTGGCCTGTAGATGTTACAGATTGAGACATCCACCCCGACAGGTTCCAAACGTCTCGATCTGTAACAGGTAGACGCTCTCCAGGCCCCTAAACGTTACAAATTTAGACAAACCAGCGGCGCCCAGGCATTCGTCTCGATCTGTAACAGTTAGACCGGTTTTTTGTCCCTAGACGTTACAGACCGAGACAAATAGACAGGCGGCGACGCTGCGACTGCCCATCCCCTACTCCCACTCCTGCTCATAAATATTGAGCGACTTCACATACCGCCCCTGGGCGCCCATGATGTCGCGGACCAGGCGTAAAAAGAAGCTGATGCACGAGGTGTCGAAACCGTCCTCTAGGTCCTCGGGATGCACCGCGCCAGGCCCGTCGACCGCCGTATCGCTCAGGCGCGCAATGTCGTAGAGGTAGAGCTGCCCCGCCGTTAGCCAAACATCGTCGATGCACGCGATGCGCACCGCAATCGCACCATCACGCCAGTGCTCTTTTTGCACGATATGTGGGTCGTAAACATCAAAACGACGGTCGGTGCGCGTGTCGCGCAGCGCGACCATACCAGTCGCAGGATCCTTGTCCAAAATGCCAAAGCGCGAGAAATACTGCGTGTCGCGTACCTGCTCGAGCCGCTTGAGCGAGACAGGCGAAAGCGATGCCGGCGGCTCGTCAACATACAGCTCGAGCAGCGTCTTGCCATGGCGATAGGGGCGCTCGAAGAGCAGCCAATCGGTAAATGCCATGTTGTAGGCCATGATTTCGTTTTGGGAAGGCTCGGTGCAATAGCTGAGCCACGGGTCGACAATGATCTCAAACTGCTCGCGCGCCGGCTCCAAAAACTGAAACTTCCGCAGCATCCAAAAATGGGCCATGTCGGCAATATCGTTGCCGACGGCTTCAGCCAGATGCGCTCGGTCTAAAACGTGGTCAGTCACGGCATCCTCCTCAAACTGATGAACCTCAATTTGAGCTTACGGGGAGGGTGGGCAGCCACTGTCAGCACGGACAAAATAGGCCTCCGGCTGCAAACCAACTGCTGACCAAACACTTGACGGGATGCTTGACCGAAAATGCGCACCGCAACAAAACCGCAGATAAACATAGACGGCCAACCCGCCCTTTTGAGCCAAGCGCCCCCGGCCACCACAGAAACAGCAGAGCACCACAGCTCAAGAAGACGCCGAATGGACACTCGCGCGTCGACAAACGAACAAATCGGTCGCAAACCCGCAAGGAGTGTCCCCGAATGCCGGCACATAAGGAACGTCCCCAGCTGCCGGCACTTGGGGACGTTCCTTTTGGGCCGGCCGTTGGGGACAGCCCTTGACGATTCAGCTGTGGACAGCCGCCTTACAGCTCCAGCGCCTCGGCGACTTCGGCAGCGCAGGCCAGGGCGTCGGCCATGGCGCTCACCACGAGCGAGCTGCCGTTGCGAGCGTCACCGGCAACATACACCGGCGCGGCATCCGCGGCGACGCCCTCGCCACGCGCCGCAAGATGCGAGCCCTCGGCGGCCATCACAGGCAGCGGACGACCAGCGGTGGCAACGGGCACGCCAACGGCGTCGAACACACTGTGCTCCGGGCCCGTGAAGCCGCAGGCGATGAGCACCAGCTGCGTCGGCACCTCGTGCTCGGAGCCCGCGATGCGCTCGGGCTTTCCCGCCGACCAGTCCAGATCGACCACGCGCAGGCCCGCGGCAGCGCCCTTCTTATCCAGCAGCACCTCGAGCGTATCCACGCCCCAAGCGCGCATCTCGCCGCCCATGGCAGCGATGGCCTCCTGCTGGCCGTAATCGGTCTTCTTCACGTTGGGCCACTGCGGCCAGGGGTTGCTCGCCGCGCGCGCATCAGGCGCCGCCGGCAAGAACTCAAACTGGCGCACGCTGCGCGCACCCTGACGTACCGCGGTGCCCACGCAGTCGTTACCGGTATCGCCGCCGCCAATGACCACGACGTCCAGGCCGCATGCATCGACGACAGGCTCGCCGCCATCGAGTATCGAGACGGTCGAGGCCGTCAGGTAGTCCACGGCATACACCACGCCGGGTGCGTCAATATTCTCAGCAGCCAGTCCACGCGGGGCGCGAGCACCGGCAGCCACCACGACGGCGTCAAAGCCATTGAGCTTGGCCGCCACCGCAGGGTTCGTAACGTCAGCGCCCAGCTCAAAGACGATACCCAGCTCGCGCATAAGTGCCACGCGACGCTCGACAACGGACTTCTCGAGCTTCATGTTGGGAATGCCGTACATGAGCAGGCCGCCCGGGCGGTCATCACGCTCAAATACCGTCACACAGGCACCGCGACGTGCAAGCTCCCATGCTGCCACCAGACCAGCAGGACCGGAGCCCACCACGGCAACCGTGGGTGCGCCCTCCCCCGCCGGCTCAAAGCGGCGCGGACCGCCATTTGCCCACTCATGGTCGCTGATCGCGCGCTCGTTGTCGTGAATCGTCGTGGGCTGACCGTCGACCGAGCCCAGGTTGCACGCGGCCTCGCACAGCGCCGGGCACACACGGCTCGTAAACTCGGGCATAGGCGAGGTGAGTGACAGACGCTCGGCAGCCTCGTCCCAGCGGCCGCGATACACTAGCTCGTTCCACTCGGGAATCAGATTGTGCAGTGGGCAGCCACTCGGACGCGCCTTGCCAAAGCTCGCGCCCATTTGGCAAAACGCCACACCGCACATCATGCAGCGGCTCGCCTGGGCACGGCGCGCATCGTCGTCGAGCTCCACGTACAGCGGATCGAAATCGCGGCTGCGCTCCTCCACGGGGCGCAGCTCGTGGGTCACGCGATCGATATCAAGAAAAGCACCGGGCTTACCCATGGCACTTACGCCTCCTTCTTGGTCGAAGCAACAGAGCTGGCGGCGGCGGGCACAGCGCCAGCGACACCACCCGCCACATCAAAGCGAGCGACATCAGCGGCGTCGGCGCGACCGGTCACAATGTCAAACGCCAGCTCCTCGGCCTGCGCATGCGTCTTGCCGACGGCCTCGGCGGCGGCGACAATCGCCAGCACGCGCTCGTACTCGGTCGGAATGACCTTCACAAAGTGCTTGCTCATCGTCTCAAAGCTGTAGAGCAGCTTAATGCCGCGCGGGCTCTGCGTCGCGTCCACGTGCTCCTGGATGAGCTCGCGAATCTGTGCCAGCTCACCGGCCGTCGGGGCCTTGAGCTCAACGCTCTCGTGGTTCACACGGGCATCGAGGGTGCCGTACTGGTCAAAGACGTAAGCCACGCCGCCCGTCATGCCGGCGGCGAAGTTCTGCCCGACCTCGCCCAGGATGAGCGCCAGACCTCCCGTCATGTACTCGCAGCCATGGTTGCCGCAGCCCTCGACCACCACCGTGGCACCGGAGTTGCGTACGCCAAAGCGCTGGCCGGCCAGGCCGTTAATGAAGCCGCGGCCACTCGTAGCGCCAAAGAACGCAACGTTGCCCACGATGATGTTCTCGTCGAACTTGTAGGTCGCATGCGGGTTGGGGCGCACCGACACCTCGCCGCCCGAAAGGCCCTTGCCAAAGTAGTCGTTGGCGTCGCCGCACACGTTGAGCGTAATGCCGCGCGGCAGGAAGGCGCCAAAGCTCTGACCGGCCGAACCATCGCAATCGATGGTGATGGAGCCGGCGGGCAGGCCCTCGGGATGCGCCTTGGTCACCGCGTTGCCCAAGATGGTGCCCACGCAGCGGTTGACGTTGGCGATATCGGCGCGAAAGCGAATCGGACGCAGGTGCGCACGGGCATCGGCCGTATAGGGCACAAACAACGTGGAGTCGAGCGTCTTGTCGAGCTCGCTGTCCGCAGCCATCTGGGGCAGGAAGTGACGGCCGTCGGCACCCGGGATATGGGCACCGAACTCGCAGGTCGCGCTCGCCAGCACGGGCGACAGATCGAGCAGGTTGGCCTTGCGGTTGCCCGGGACCTCAATCTGGCGCAAGCACTCGGGATGGCCGACCATCTCGTCGACGGTGCGGAAGCCCAGGCTCGCCATGACCTCACGCAGCTGCTCGGCAACAAAGAGCATAAAGTGCTCAACGTGCTCGGGCTTGCCGCGGAAGCCGCGACGCAAGCGACAGTTTTGCGTGGCAATGCCGGCCGGGCAGGTATCCTGCTGGCAGTCGCGCTGCATGAGGCAGCCCATGGAGATGAGCGGCATGGTCGCAAAGCCAAACTCCTCGGCACCCAGCAGGCAGGCGACGGCGACGTCGGTGCCGTCCATGAGCTTGCCATCGGCCTCGAGCACCACGCGTGAGCGCAAACCGTTTTGCAGCAGCGTCTGCTGGGCCTCGGCAAGGCCAAGCTCCAGCGGCAGACCCGCGTGCCAGATAGAGTCGCGCGCAGCGGCACCCGAGCCGCCATTGTGGCCGCTGATCAAGATCTTGTCGGCAGCGCCCTTGGCCACGCCGGTGGCGATGGTGCCGACGCCGGCCTCGCTGACCAGCTTGACCGACACGCGCGCGCCGGGGTTGGCGTTCTTAAGATCGAAGATAAGCTCTGCCAAGTCCTCGATGGAGTAGATGTCGTGGTGCGGCGGAGGCGAAATCAGGCCGATGCCGGGCGTGGACTGACGGACCTCGGCAATCCAGGGGTAGACCTTCTTGCCGGGCAGGTGACCGCCCTCACCGGGCTTGGCGCCCTGGGCCATCTTGATCTGAATCTCGAAGGCGCTGCACAGGTAGCGGCTCGTCACGCCAAAGCGCGCGCTTGCCACCTGCTTGATGGCGGAGTTCTTGGAGTCACCGTTGGCCAGCGGGGTCTCGCGGCGCGGATCCTCGCCGCCCTCGCCGGAGTTGGAACGGCCGTGCAGGCGGTTCATGGCGATGGCCATGCACTCGTGTGCCTCTTTGCTGATGGAACCGTACGACATGGCGCCGGTGTTAAAGCGGCGGACGATGTTGAGCGCGGGCTCGACCTCGTCGAGTGCCACCGGGGTGCGGCCGCCGGCATCAAAGTCCAGCAGGTCGCGCAGGCGCACGGCACGGCCGGTGCGGTGCAGGCGGGCGCTGTACTCCTTAAAGGTGTCGTAGCTGTCCTCACGGCAGGCGGTCTGCAGCAAGTAGACAGTCTGCGGATCGATGAGGTGATCCTCGCCGCCGAGCGGGCGCCACTTGGTCAGACCCAACGTGGGCAGCTGATCGGGAGCCGGGCTCTTAAGGATAGCGAGCGCGGCGTCGTAACGCTCGTTTTGCTCGCGCTCAACGTCCTCGACACCCATACCGCCCACACGGCTCACCGTGCCGGCGAAGTACGCGTTGACGAACTCCGGCGTAAAGCCGACGGCCTCAAAGATCTGCGCCGAATGGTAGCTCTGCACCGTGGAGATGCCCATCTTGGACATGATGGAGACGATGCCCGCCGTCGCGGCCTTGTTGTAGTTGGCGATGCCCTGCTCGGCTGTCACGTCCAGATCGCCGTGCGCCGCCAAGTCGCGGATGCACGCATGCGCGTTGTACGGATAGATACCGCTCGCGGAATAGCCCACCAGCGCCGCAAAGTCGTGCGGGGACACGGCGTCGCCACACTCCACCACGATGTCGGCAAAGGTACGCACGCCGGCGCGGATCAGGTGGTTGTGCACGCAGCCCACGGCGAGCAGCGACGGCACGGGCACCTCGCCCGCTCCGGCGCGATCGCTCAACACCACGATGTTCACGCCGTCGCGGACCGCGGCCTCAACGTCCTCTGCAAGCTGTTTGAGCGCAGCCTGCAGCGCACCCTCGCCGGCATCGCGGCGGTAGACGGCACGGAAACGGCGGGTCTTAAAGCCCACGCGGTCGATGGCGCAGATACGCTCGAACTCCTCCTCGCTCAGCAGCGGACGCTCCAGGCGCACCAGCTGACAGGCCGTACGGGAGTCCTCGAGCAGGTTGCCGTGGTTACCCAGGTAGAGCGTGGTCGAGGTGACCATATGCTCGCGAAGAGCGTCGATCGGCGGGTTCGTGACCTGAGCGAACAGCTGATAGAAGTAGTCGAAGAACGAACGCGTCTTCTTGGACAGGCAGGCCAGCGGCGCATCGATGCCCATCGAGGCGAGCGGGGCCTTGCCCTGCTGGGCCATGGGGCGCACGACCTCGTCAACATCATCCCAGTGATAGCCGAGCTTGGCCATGCGTACGGCGGCGGGCACCTCGGCGTCCTCGGCGGGCGTTGCCGCAACGGGCTCATCGAGCGCGTCAACGGTCAGCGTCTCCTCGGCAATCCAATCACGGTAGGGCTTTTCTTTGGCATAGCGGGCGCGCAGTTCGTCGTTGTAGATCACGCGGCCGCGGGCAAAGTCGACCTCGAGCATCTGGCCCGGCCCCAGACAGCCGCTCGTCAGGATGTTCTCGGGGCGCACCTCGATGGTGCCCACCTCGCTTGCCAGCATAAAGCGACCGTCGCGCGTCACATAGTAGCGGGCGGGACGCAGGCCGTTACGGTCGAGGGCGGCACCCAGCGTGCGACCGTCGGTAAAGGCGATGGCCGCCGGGCCATCCCACGGCTCCATGAGCATGGACTGGTAGGCGTCGTAGGCGCGGCGCTCCTCGCTCAGACTGTCGTTGTGGTCCCACGGCTCGGGCAGCAGCATGGACGCGGCACGCGTGAGCGGACGGCCGTTCATGACCAGGAACTCGAGTACGTTGTCCAGAATCGCGGAATCGGAGCCCTCGCGGTTGATGATGGGCATCACGCGCTCAAGATCGTGCTGCAGCACGGGGCTGTACAGGTTGGGTTCGCGGGCGCGAATCCAGTTGACGTTGCCCTTGAGAGTGTTGATCTCGCCGTTGTGGATGATAAAGCGGTTGGGATGTGCGCGCTCCCAGCTGGGCGTGGTGTTGGTGGAGTAGCGCGAGTGGACGAGCGCCACGGCCGTTTTGACGGCGGCGTCGTTGAGGTCGATGAAGAAACGGCGCATCTGCGTGGCCACAAGCATGCCCTTGTACACGATGGTGCGCGAGCTCATGGAGCACACATAGAAGATCTTGTCGCGCAGGGCGAACTCGGCGTCGGCCTTCTTCTCGATGGTGCGGCGGCACACATACAGGCGGCGCTCGAAGGCGTCGCCGGCGGGCGTGTCGTCGGGGCGGCCCAGGAAGGCCTGCAAGATTGTGGGCATGCAGGCGCGGGCCGTCTCGCCCAGGTCGTGCGGGTCGACGGGCACCTCGCGCCAAAAGAGCAGCGGCACGCCGGCCTCGGCGCAGCCCTCCTCAAACACGCGGCGGGCATCCTCTACGCCCTTGTCGTCCTGCGGGAAGAACAGCATGGCCACACCATAGTCGCCCTCTGCCGGCAGAATCTGGCCGCACTTTTGAGCCTCTTTGCGGAAAAAGTGATGCGGAACCTGAAACAGGATTCCGGCGCCGTCGCCGGTGTTCTTCTCGAGTCCGGTGCCGCCGCGGTGCTCCAAGTTGACCAGAATGGACAGTGCGTCGTCCAGAATCTGGTGATGGCGCTCGCCGTTGATATCGGCAAGCGCGCCGATGCCACATGCATCGTGGTCGAATTCGGGGCGATAAAGGCCCTGCTGCTGAGCGGAATCTGCCTGCATCGCGATCCTCCCCTAGGTGTTAGACAGTCAGTTGACTAGGCATACTAGAAGCATCACCGGTCCGTTGTGTTTCCCGCCCGTTTCGAAACAATCGCTTAACGCACGCCCTACGAGTGGACACCGCCGACCTCAAGGGCGACAACATAGGCCCCCAAGTTCAGCCCGTATGCTCACCGCTTCAAACATCTCAATCCGTAACAGGAAGACCCAATTTTGGCGCCCAACTGTTACAGATTGAGATGTTTTTGAGAGACGGCTCCGAATGTCTCAATCTGTAACACGAAGGGCCGGTTTTGGCGGTCAGCTGTTACAGATCGAGATTTTCCATAGAACCATTTCTTCCTGTCTTGATCTGTAACACCTAGGCCCAATTTCCATCCCTAGTTGTTACAGATCAAGACATTTCGGCAGCCCCCTTTCACTATCCTATTCAAGTACAACAATTTTGTTAGTCTCGGTTAACTTTTGAGCCTAAAACGGGTATCCTTTGCGACGTCAAGCAAACAGCACGCAGGAGCGCACCATGCTCAACCATCTCAAACATCATTTTGGCTCCCGGCGCACCGGTGGTCACGGAGGCCTAGACATTGCGCGGCATATCGGCCCCGGGCTGCTCGTGACCGTCGGCTTTATCGACCCGGGCAACTGGGCCTCCAATATGGCCGCGGGCTCGCAGTTTGGCTACGCGCTGCTGTGGATCATCACGCTGTCCACGCTTATGCTCATTGTGCTGCAGCACAACGCGGCGCACTTGGGCATCGCCACGGGCACCTGTCTTGCCGAGGCCACGACACGTTACCTCCCCTGCCTCGTCGGGCGTGCGATACTCGGCAGCGCATATCTAGCCACGATCGCCACCGCCATGGCAGAGGTCCTGGGCGGTGCAATCGCGCTCCAGATGCTCTTTGGGCTGCCCGTGCGCGCGGGCTGCATCATCGTGGCGGCAGCATCGATGGCGATGCTCATGACGAGCTCCTATAAGCGCGCCGAGCGGTGGATCATCGCCTTCGTAGGCGTGGTAGGGCTCTCGTTTTTGGCCGAGCTTGCGCTGGTCAAGGTCGACTGGCCGCAGGCCGCCGCAAGCTGGATCACACCCAGCATGCCCACCGGCTCGGCCGCGATTATCGTAAGTGTCCTAGGCGCGGTCGTTATGCCCCACAACCTCTTCCTGCACTCCGAGGTCATCCAATCCATGCACTTCGAAGGCCAAGGCGAGCAGGTTATCGAAGAACGTCTACGCTATGAGCTCTTCGACACGCTCTTTTCGATGGGCGTGGGCTGGGCAATCAACTCGGCCATGATCATCCTGGCCGCAACGACCTTTTTTGCGCACGGCATTGTCGTAGACGACCTCGCCGTCGCAGCGGCCACGCTCTCCCCCATCTTGGGCCCGGCGAGCTCGACCATCTTTGCGGTAGCGCTGCTGTTCGCGGGACTATCGAGCAGCGTGACAGCGGGCATGGCGGCGGGAACTATCACCGCGGGCATGTTCGACGAGGAATACGACATCCACGACCGACATTCCTCAATCGGGGTGGCAGCCTGTTTCGTCGGCGCAGTGGCGGCGTGCTTGGTCGTCCCGAATCCTTTTGAGGGTCTCATTTGGAGTCAGGCGCTGCTGTCGCTTCAGTTGCCGATTACGGTCTTTGTGCTCATACGGCTCACCAGTTCGCCCCGCGTTATGGGCAAATACGCCAATTCACGCCCGCTCAACGCGCTGCTCGTAGGGATCGGCGTCATCGTAACGATTCTCGATGTCGTGTTGTTGACAGGGATGTAATGGGACGGGGCACCTACCCAGGCAAACGTCTCGATCTGTAACATCTAGACACGCTTTTGATGTCTAGATGTTACAGATCGAGATCATTCCGAGGGACAGCTCCGTTTGTCTCAATCTGTAACACGTAGGCCCCGTTTTCACTGCTAGATGTTACAGATTGAGATCTTCTGCCGGACGGTTTTGAATTGTCTCGATCTGTAACAAGTGGACCCATTTTCCACTGCTAGATGTTACAGATCGAGACATTTCTTCAGCTCCAACCTTTTGTCTCAATCTGTAACAGATAGACCCGTTTTGAGCCGTTAGATGTTACAGATTAAGACAAAAGGTCGGCCGGACTCACGACAGACATGATCGGCTAACAGCAGCCGCAATCCCTTGGGGACGGAGGAAAAGGACCCCGGCCGGGATATCCGACCGGGGTCCTTGGACAGAGCTATGTTCGGCTTTCGCCGTGTGCCTGCGAGTTACTCCTCGACGAGCTCAAACTGATCGGGGCCGACGCCGCACACCGGGCACACGTAATCCTCGGGCAGCTCGGGCGTATCGACCTCAACCTCGTAACCACAAACGACGCAAACGAACTTATACGTCTTCTTCTCCTCAGCCATGATGTTCTCCTCTCGAACGTGACTGCTGGTGTACTTGCTTATTAGTATATATTCTCAATAATATTATGCAAGTAGTTTTACAGCATTTCTACCCTTGGTACGAAGACGCCCTTGATTATCAACTTTATCCGAACACCTCCCACATTCATCCGCACATGTGCGGATGAATGTGGGAACCCGATACCCTGAGGGCCGGGCCGGCCGGCCCCGGGAGATCGGAGGACGGCATGTCCGGAAAGAAGAAAAGGGACTCCGCAAGGGCGGTCCCGAGGGCCTACGGAAGGCTCACGAGGCACGAGCGGGACACGGTCCAGAGGATGCTGGAGCGCAGGGCGTCGTGCAGGGAGATCGCGAGGGAGCTGGGCAGGTCGCCCTCGACGGTGAGCGCCGAGGTGGCGTCGCACAGGTTCGTGACGGCGCCGAAGGCCAGGCGCGGCGAGCGCGTGGACGCCTCCGCCGACCTGTCGGCGGCCTGCCCGCGCCTGGCGGCGTGGCCGCGATGCTGCAACGGCTGCGGGCGGTACCGCGCGATCGGCTGCAAGCGCCGCCCCCACGTCTTCTACGAGGCCCGGGCCGCGCAGCTGTGCGCCGACTCGGTCCTCGTCTCGTCCAGGCGCGGGATAGACGCCGACGAGCCCGCCGCGGCCGAGGCGCTCGCCCACATTCGCGACGGCCTGCGCCGCGGCCTGTCGCCCGAGCAGCTGTCGGCCCGGAACGGCGGGCCCGTGGACCTGTCGCCCTCGACGATCTACCGCTGGGTCTCGGCGGGCTACGACGGCATGACCAACATGGAGCTCAGGCGCAAGGTCGGCTACAGGCCGAGGAAGCGCGCCGCCGGCCGGGCGGCCACGCGCCACTCCGCCCGCAGGTCGCATGCCGCGTTCCTCGCCCTCGGGGAGGACGCGTGCGCCGCGGCCTGGGAGATGGACACCGTCGAGGGCGCCCGGGAGGACTCCGCCTGCCTGCTCACGCTGCTGCACCGCCCCAGCAGGCTGCAGCTCGCGCTGCCGCTGGCGGAGAAGACCGCCGGGCGCGTCGCGGCCGCCCTGGGCGATATCAGGGAGGTCCTCGGCGCCGACGGGACGCGCCGCGTGTTCCGCGCCGTCCTCACCGACAACGGCGCCGAGTTCTCCGACGAGGCTGCGATCGCGGCGCTGCTCGGCGAGGGGCCGGGCGAGACGAGGCTGTTCTACTGCGACCCGAGGCGCAGCGACCAGAAGGGCGCCTGCGAGCGAAACCACGTCGAGATAAGGAAGCTGCTGCCCAAGGGCTCCGGGCTCAGGTTCGACCGGCTCGCCCCGGCGGACCTGGCGCTGGCCATGTCGCACGTGAACTCCGAGCCCCGCGGCGCGCTCGGCTTCTCGACGCCCGCGCGCGCCTTCAGGGCGATGCTCGGGGAGGACGCGGCGGCGCTGCTGGACGCCTACGGCGTGGAGGAGGTGCCCATCGGCGAACTCGACCTGACGCCGAGGCTCATCGAGAGGGCGCGCGCAGAGAGGGGCGATGCCCCGCTGGCCTAGCCTAGAGGAAAAACGGAATAGACGGACCGACCGTCCGGCTGAGTCTGGGAAGAGGTGCCGGGCGGCGGGCGGAGCATGGCCACCGGACCCATCGAAACACATCTCCACCGTTCCTTCAACTGGGAAAACGGCGCCCCCGGGGCCCGTGAGGGGCCGCGGGGGCGTTCGGCTAGCTGCGGGAACGGCCTATCCGCTCAATGTGTTCGGCTGAGATCGGAAATCAACCGGTACGAAGACGCCTTGGGCGGCGTCTTGCCCTTCAGCACCTTGTGGTAGTAGTCATAGGTCAACGGAGTCTCGCCGCTCAGACGCTCGGCATCTTCGACCTCGCCAATAAAGAGCAGGTGTGTGCCCACGTCAACAGTGTCGATCAAACGGCAGCTAAACAGGGCCGCCGCGTGCTCGGGCACATAGGGCATGCCCAGTGCAGTCTCGCGCGTCTCGTACTTAGCAAATTTGTCAAAGTCGCTGCTGGTACGGAATCCAAAGTTGCCAATGTAGAGCATATCGGCCGTCTGATCGATCACGGTCAGCGCAAAGGCCTTGGCAGACGAGATAACACCAGACGTGACATTTTCCTTGTTCACGGCAACCGAAATGCGCGGCGGCATGGACGTCACCTGCACCGCGGTGTTGATGATGCAGCCGGCACGCAGCCCGTCGGCCGCAGCACTCACCACATACAGGCCGCTCGGCATCGTAAAGAACGCAGTTTTGTCCATAACGACCACTCCCCTAACCCGGGTTGGAACCTCACGGAAGTATGTACCCACAAAAAGGCGGCGCCCATACCGGACGCCGCCTTTGAGACATAGGTGTCATAACCGTGAGGAACATGAGACGCCCGCAGTTGCGGTGAAATAGGGACTGAATAGCCCATCAAACAGGCAAAACAGTCCGTATACCACCGCAACTTATACAGAGCGCCTAGCGGTTACGCTCCTTAAGCGCGCGGTCAATCTCGCGCTGAACGTCGCGCTTGGCCATATCCTCGCGCTTGTCGTAAAGCTTCTTACCGCGGCCCAGGCCCAGCAGCAGCTTTACGCGGCCGTCGGTATTAAAGTAGAGCTCCAGCGGCACCAGGGCATAGCCGCGATTACGCAGCTTGCCGTCGAGAAAGTCGATTTCCTTGCGGTGCAGCAGCAGACGACGGCGGCGATCAGGGTCGCGGTTCCACACGCCACCATGGCTATAAGGGTGAATATGCAGGCCCACGAGCCAGCACTCGCCGCCACGAATCAGTGCAAAGGTGTCGGTGATCTGGCACGCGCGCTCGCGAATCGACTTGACCTCGGTGCCACTCAGCTCAATGCCGCACTCAAAGGTCTCATCGATAAAGTACTCGTGGTGTGCCGAGCGATTCTTGGAGATAAGCTTGCGCTCGCGCTTACTGGGCATCGCCGGCCTCCTTGGCTCCATCGGCGTTTGAGCCCGCAGCGTCGCGCTTTGCCTTGCGCTCAGCATTGAGCTCGGCGTCGCTCTCGCGCACCAGTTTGATAATCGCCGCGCAGGCCTCCTCGCCCACCAAGTCGCGAGCACGCACCGTCAGACGCGTCGCCTCCTGCTTGTCGCCGTCGCTTGCAGCATCGGTCGCGCACATAATCAGGCAGATGGCAATCTCGGCCGAAGGCGAGGTCGGCACGCCTTGCAGGGCCAGTTCACCCATCACGTGGTCGTCGCTCTCATCGGCGGCATCCGGATAGGTGGTATGGATCTTGTTGAGCAGGCGCGTCGTATGCGCATCGCCAGGGGCCAAGCGCAGCGCCAGGCGCGCACAACCCACGGCGGCCGAGACATTCTCGGTCTCGGGCTCAAGGAAATACTGGCCCAAGTTGGCGTAAGCGCGGGCGGCGCACTTGCCATCGCTTGCACGCTCCAGCACCGAGAACGAGAGCGATGCCCATTCTTGCTTGTCCTCGAGTGCGCGGAACAGCTCGGCCAGATCCAGTCGGTAGTTGCAGTTCATGGGGTCCCAGCGCACGGCCTGCATCAAAGCATTACGAGCACTCACATAATCCTGCTGGCGAATGTAGGCATACGCCATGTCGGAATACAGGCGGTCAAACGGCACCTCGACCTGCACGAGCTCGCGCGGATCCTTCTCCACGCGGCGATAGGCCAAGCGCTCAAACTTGCTATCGAAGCTAAAGTATTGGCGCTTCTCCTCCGTCTTGCACTCGGCGTCGATATACTCCTCGGCGAGCTCCACCAGGCGCTCCAGCAGCGGTGTCGCCGTAGCCAGGTCGCCCTGCGCCAGATAGTTCTCGGCATACGTGATGTCTTGCAAGCTGATGGGCAGATCCATGGCTACTCCTCGATCTGAGCGAAACACGGCAGGCGCCGTATATACGGTCGATACACAAAACCCGGGTCTCTTGCGAGGCCCGGGCGTTCATTTGTGGGTAGCCCGTACCAGATTCGAACTGGTGATCTCCGCCTTGAGAGGGCGGCGTCCTAAACCGCTAGACGAACGGGCCATATGTAGCAAATGCAATGGCTGGGATGGAGGGAGTCGAACCCCCATTGACGGAACCAGAATCCGCTGTCCTGCCATTAGACGACATCCCAATGACTGCATCGCTGCGCTCGGCTGTGCCTTTGCGCAAGAAAGAAATATACGGGAAGTCCCGCCATGACGCAAGCCCCAATTTTGACTTTTTTGAAATTCGGTCAAATTGGCCTAATTTCGTCCAACCCGTGAAGGACCTGTGAAGCCGACCGCTGTACACGAAGGGCAAAACGCCGCGAGCGGTAGCCGTCAACCGTTGGCAGATTCTACCGCGAAAACGATAGCACCAGGCAACACAATCGAAGTATCAATGATCGCGTAGATATCGAGGCGCCATGGACGAAGAGCTTGATTACCTATGGGAGACTCTGGGCCTCGAGATCACCGCTGACCTTTGGCCCGAACGGGACAAAATCCATCCCACACTGCGCCCCGCCATCACGGTGATGCGGGCAAACTACCGCCGCGCCTCATTTTTGATCATGCGGACGTCATGGCATGCGGCGCTCCCCGACCTCAAGCGCATCCAGGCAAGCCTCGTCGAGCTGTCCGGCATGCCGACCGTCATATCCGAGACGAACCTGGAGCGGCGGCAGCGCGAGCGCCTGCAGCGGCAGCGGATTCCGTTTATCTGCCCCGGCATTCAGGCATACCTGCCCTTTATGGACGAAGAGTACTGGAGCGACACGCCCGACAAGCACACAAAGATCTACGACCCACACGAATGGGCGCAGCTGGAGGACTGACTGGGGCAGGCCCGCCGGCGGAAAGTGCGTCCCAGATTTCAAGCTCAAACTGGTCCCCACTTTCCCGTAGAGCCCTCAACCGGAAACCGTGTCCCAGAATCAGCGCTCGAAACGGGATGTCATTTCCGATAGAGCGCTCAACCGGAAAGCACATCCCGGAATCAACGCTCGAAACGGGACGCACTTTCCGCAGCCGCTACAGCAACGCCTCGGTCCAAGCCGCTTCCCTAAAGCCGGGGATCGCAAAGTCGTCACCCACCAGCAGCGGGCGCTTAACCAGCATGCCGTCAGTCGCCAGCAGCTCGCAGCATTCCTGGTCCGTCATACCTGCATCCAGGCGAGCCTTCAGGCCCAGCTCTCGATATTTCATGCCCGACGAGTTAAAGAAGCGTCGCAGCGGCAGCCCCGAACGAGCAATCCAGGTCGCAAGTTCATCGGCCGTGGGATTGTCCGTAACGATATCGCGGTCGATATACTCAACCCCATGTTCGTCCAGCCATGCCTTGGCCTTTTTACAGGTCGAGCACTTGGGATATTCAACAAACAGTACGGTCATGGGAATCCTCCGAACATAGATCGGCCAACGCAGGTACACACCATACGAGGCGCTTCGCATGATGGGGCAATTGTAGCCCACGGGTCACACGCTAAACGAAGCGTACCCCGAATCCGCGTTTGATGAACGGCAACAGCTCCATTGCCTCGGGAGTGATATGGCCTGCAACGTTCATGCGCTCGTCGCCGGGAAGATCGACCCGCGCAATCTCAAGCTCGCCTTCGTAGCGCCCATAGCCGCTATTGCTCACAGCGATCGACCCCGCCTTTCGCGACAGGCCGGCACCGGTATCCGTCGGCACGGAATCCGGCTTAAGCGTCGTGCGCGACTCCTGAGACCTAAAGACGAGGGCGCTCGAATCGGGCCGGTCGTGATGAATCTGCCCACGTACATAGGCATAGCCGGACTCAAGCTCGCATTGCACATCCACGTATCCGGCAGAAACTTGAGCAAACTGTGCCCAACCCGCTTCGGAAAGATCGGGGTCGCCGACCAAAACAATGTCGCAATCGGCGCCATGTGCGAGCTCAAGCATGTTGAGGGCAACCTTTGACGCGCGACCGCGCTGCGCCTCAACCGTCGGCAGTCCCTCGAATACCGGCCCGCGAACGTTGGCATCACCCGGCACAAAAGCCATGATTTCAAAGCCAAGCGCCGCAAGACGAAGATTCGTCCGAGCAATGTCCTCCAGAGCTAAACCGGTATAAGGCTTGGGATAAAAATTGTGGCAGGCGGCAAAACGAGTCACATCGGCACCGGCTTTTCGCCACGATGCGATTTCATCAGAACTCACCGTCGATGCATTAACCACAATGCGAAATACACCGGACAGCTCCGCGACCCGCTGGGCACTAAAGCCATAATCCAAGCGCAGGTACTCCAACCCCAAATCGCGCAGATCCTCGATGCGCTCAAGCCCGAGCAAATCGCACGTGCGAGGCCCCACATCGGCAATGAGCGCAATGCCGCGGGCGGAAAGCAGCGACAGCACATGACGGACCTTATCGGCATACGCCGCTCCCCCATCCTCGGGAATATGCAGCGAGGTAAACGCATAGCGTGCACCCGCCGCGGCACCACGCTCAATCGTCCGCTCAATATCCTGCAGAGGGCTGGAAAGATAAATCGAAATACCCGTTTTCACGCTTCAACGCTCCTTTAAAAAAGGCCGGCGGAGCAGTTAGCCCCGCCGGCACAACCATAGCATCAAGAAATCTTCCGCGCGCCGCGAGCCCTGAGCAACACGGCTCGCGATATCAAACTACTCGCCAAAGAACTCGTTGATCTTCTGCTCGTCGACGCCAAAGAACCACGTCAGGACAAAGCCGGCGGCATAAGCAAGCAGCATAGCGGCAACGTAGCCGAGCTGCTGACCAGGAACGACGATCAACAGGCCAAACAGACCGGAAACGCCCTGAGAAACCGTGCCGATGTGAAGCAGCGCCGCGAGCGCGCCGCCAAATCCAGCACCCAGGCAGGCCGTCACAAACGGACGAACGAGCGGCAGCGTAACGGCATACATCAGAGGCTCGCCCACACCCAGGATTCCAACGGGAATGGACTCTGCGACGTACTTCTTGAGCTTGGCGTTCTTGGTCTTAAAGTACAGCGCCAGACCGGCACCGACCTGGCCGCCGCCAGCCATCATAAGGATGGGCAGCAGGTAGTTGATGCCCTTGGTAGCGCCGTCGGGATCGTTGAGCATAGCGTGGATCGGCGTAAGCGCCTGATGCAGGCCGACGGACACCAGCGGCAAGAAGCCTGCCGACAGAATATAGCCGCCCAGAACGCCCAGCTTCTCAAAGACAAAGGTGAGGACGCTAAAGATCGCCGTCGTCAGCCATGCGCCAACCGGCTGGATGACGAGCATCAGGGCAAAGGCGCCGATGATGAGCACCAGCAGCGGAGACAGGAACGTATCGAGTGCGTTGGGCATAACCTTGCGAATCTGACGCTCCATCCAGGCAAAAAATGCGCCAGCGATGAGAGCCGCGATCATACCGCCCGCTGCGGGGTTGTACTGCGCATTGGTGAGCGGCAGCAGAATAGCAGTGCTGGGATCGGCGGCGCCAGGCGCGAGCAGAGGCATAGCGCTGTTAGCGATGCACATCATGCCGGCAATACCGCCCAGCGCAGCGGAGCCGCCAAACTCTCGCGCTGCGTTATAGCCCACCAAAATGGGCAGATAGGCAAACAGGGCCCAGCCCATGGAACGAATGCCCTGGTACCACCACTCGCCTGCAAGCGCGCCTGCCGTCGAGACGTTAATGACGTTGCAGATACCGTTGATGAGGCCAGCCGCAATGATGCCGGGAAGCAGGGCGACAAAGACATTGGAAATCTTCTTAAGAAAGGCCTGAACCGGTTTGGTCTCGTATTTGGCCTTCTGCGCGGCTTTGTTTGTGGCCGCAGCGTCAACCACGCTCTCGTCAGCAACGCCCTTCGCAAGACCGGTAAGCCCGGAGAATTCCTCAAGCACCTTATTCACCTTGCCCGGACCCAGCACGATCTGCATCGTGTCGTCCTCGACCAGGCCCATCACGCCATCGAGCGCCTTAATGCCCTCCGTGTCGACGTTGCCCGTATCTTTGACGGTCACGCGCAGGCGCGTCATGCACGCCGCATTTGCCAGCACATTGCTTTTACCGCCCAAAAGGTCCAGCAGCTTTTGGGCAAGCTCCTTGTTCGTCATAACTCCTCCTTGTATTGGAAATCTCGTCTGGATCTCATATGGCCTCACGATGTGCGCCTACCGCGCATCGGCATCGTCCTTCTTATCGCCACGCACCGCAGCGCGAACATGTCCGCGCGCCCGCTCAAGAGCCACCGCAGCCTGCTCGGCATCGCAGCCCAGCAGCACCGAGACAATAGCGGTTTTAACGTGGCCACCGGCATCTGCAAGTGCCCGAACAGCGCGCTCGCGTGTGCAGCCGGTCGCTTCCATCACGATGTTCTGGCCGCGCACCACCAGCTTTTCGTTCGTTTGCTGCACATCGACCATCAGGTTTTGGTATACCTTGCCGATCTTGACCATGGCACCGGTCGAAATCATATTGAGAATAAGCTTTTGGACCGTTCCTGCCTTGAGCCTCGTTGAGCCGGTAAGTACCTCGGGGCCGGGCACGGGCTCTATGGCAAGATCTGCGTCCTCCCCGATCCTCGACCCATGGTTGCAGGCGATAGCAATGGTCTTGCACCCGGTTGCCTTGGCGTACGCGAGGCCGCCCACCACATAGGGGGTACGACCGCTTGCCGCCAAACCAACGACGAGATCCTTGGAGGAGAGCCCATGTTCCCGCAGGTCACTCGCGCCAAGTTCCTCGCTATCCTCGGCACCTTCGACAGCCCTGGTAAACGCCGTCTCGCCTCCGGCAATGAGTCCGACAATCAGATCGGGCGATACGCCAAACGTAGGCGGGCACTCCGAAGCGTCGAGCACGCCCAAACGACCGCTCGTGCCCGCGCCCATGTAAAAGATGCGTCCGCCGCGCTCGAGCGCTTCGGCAGCCCAGTCGATTGCCGTGGCAACCTGTGGCAACACTTTCGTGACCGACTGGACGGCACGAAGATCCTCATCGTTCATCGTCGTGACGATTTGCAGCGATGTCATCGTGTCGAGGTCCATTGACTTTTGATTTCGCTGTTCTGTCGTGAATTTTGTTAAATCGAGCATTTCATTCACCTCATCTTTCCTGTTTCTCGATGTAGTTTTGCTTAATGACATGCGTCGCCCGCTCGTAGTCGCTGGCAACGTAAGCAGCGTACAGGGCATCGACAACCATAAGCTGGGCCATACGCGAAGCCATGGCACCGCTGCGGACCAAGGGCTCACTCGCAGCGACGCCGAGCACGGCATCGGCCATGGCGGCAAGCTTGGACGATCCGTCTACCTTGGTTACGGCCACAACGGGACAGTTGTGGCGTTGGGCCTCTGCAGTGCAGTCCAGCACTTCTTGCGTTAAGCCCGAGTAGCTAAAAGCAATGCCGATATCGCCTTCGTGCATGTTTTTGGCGCACAAGAGTTGGTCGTGCCAGTCGTCGTACAGATGGCACTCTTTGTCAACACGCATGAGCTTTTGTGCCAGATCGTGCGCAACCAAGCGAGAAGCACCAATACCGAACAGATTGACCATGCGCGCCCGCTTAAGATAGGCTGCACATCGTTCCAAAACGGTGTAATCGAGTGTTCGCGCCGTCGCCTCGATCGTGCGCACGTTGCTCTTCATCACCTTCCCCACGATACGTTCGACGCTGTCATCCACGGAGATGTCCTCGAGGGCAACGTCCTTTCTGTCGCCCAAGAGCGCAAGTTCGGCAATCAGTTCGCGCTGGAGCTCCTTGTAGCCCGCAAAACCCAAGCGCTTGCAAAAGCGCAAAATGCTCGAGGGCGAGGAGAACGTGGCATCGGCAAGACCGCGGACGGACAGCCCGACCACCTCGTGCGGATGAGCACTCACATATGCGATGACATTGCGCTCCGCCGGACTCGCGCTGAGCTCACGCTCGCGAAGCCTTAAAAGCAATCCGTTTGCCATCTCAAACACCTCCGTTGAGAAGAATTAAAGACCAACGAACGATTCGTACCGGGTATAAACAGCTTTTGCGGTACATTGTGCCGCATCATGGCGCACAAAGGGCGGGCGTTCTACCGCTCGCCCCTCAAATCCGACCGCTCGGAAATACGCGCGACACAAAATGATTCATCGAGATCGCATTAATCGTAACAGGATTGTTAACGGCGTCTCGCATGGGCGCCAATGGGACAGGTCGCGCGCCGAGCCAGCGCGGCCGCCAGCAGCACCAACAGCATAGCGACAACGTAGCCCGCGGCGTCAAAGCCTAAGTCGATAACGTCAAAATGCCTTCCGGGAACAAAAATCTTATGCACCTGATCGCCGACAGAGCAAACGGCGCAAAAGGCCAGAACGGGTACACACCGCAATCGAGCGGGCGACATGCGCTTATCCAAGCACACCGCCGCCAACGAGGCAAACAGCCCAACAAAGAAGAACTCTACGGTATGGGCGACACGACGGATGTTGGTGCCCATCCATATGCGAACGGGGGCAAGCGGGTCGGGATGGGCGGCGGTAGTCGCTGAGTCCGCATCCCCGGCTCCCCTACTCCGTCTCGCGCATCCAGCGATCGAAGGTCCCCACGCACACACCTAGGCGCTTTGCCGCCTGACTCCGGGTAATATTGCCCGCCTCATAGATATCGCGCACTCGTTCAAATTGCGGAGGGCACGGCTTGCGGGGTCGACCAAAACGCACGCCGCGCGCCTGCGCCGCCGCGATTCCCTCCGCCTGACGACGGTGGATGTTCTCTCGTTCAACCTGCGCCACGTAACTCAACAGTTGCAAAACGATATCGGCAATCAGTGTGCTGGTCACATCCGATCCGCCGCAATCTCTCGCACGCGTATCGAGCAACGGCATGTCCAGCACAACGATGGCCGCACCAAGTTCCTTGGTTATACGACGCCATTCCTCGAGTATCTCGCTGTAGTTTCGGCCCAGCCGATCGATGGAAAGCACCACCAACACGTCGCCGGAAGCCAAGGCATGAAGCAATTCCCGATACTGTGGGCGATCAAAGTCCTTACCGCTCGCACGGTCGGCAAAGACATTCGCCGGCTCCACGCCATAGGCGCTCAGCGCATCCAACTGGCGATTCAAATTTTGATCGCGCGAGCTCACTCGCGCATACCCATATACCGTTGCCACAACATCCCCGCTCTCTCGTAAACCTGCCAAATAGGGACAGGTTTGTTTTGGTAGGTCCTATCTCCCAAAAGCATATGAAGAAGAGGCCGAGCTCATGGCAGGGTAATCAAGAGACACGCAAAGAGGGCGGCCCCGAAAGACCACCCTCTACGCTCTGCCGATACTCACTCCGTGCCGGTTAATGAATGAGCTTAAAGTCCAAATGTCCGCGAGTAGTGTTGACGCGCGAGACCTCGATAATCACGCGCAGCCCCAACTCAAAACGACGCCCCGTGTCGGCACCCGTCAACGTGAGCGCGTCCTCGTCAAACTCAAACCACTCGTTACCCAAACTCTTAATGGAAACCAGTCCCTCGACCTGCGTTAGATCAAGGCGCACAAATAGCCCCATGCTGCTGACCCATGAGACCGTTCCGGCATAGCGCTCGCCCAGGCGATCCTCGTAGTACTGCGCAATCTTGATTTTTTGCGTCGCATGGCTGGCAGCGTCGGCCGCACGCTCGGCATCGCTGCACGCGCGGCAGATTTGCGGCAGGATGCGCGGAAGCGACTCTCGGCCTTTTCCGATCAGCCTCGGCGTACGCACCAAGGCGTCTTTTCCACCCAGCTGCTCGTATGCCAGCTGCAGCTTGAGTACGCGATGCACCACCAGGTCGGGATAGCGGCGAATGGGGCTTGTAAAGTGGCAGTAGCACGGCGCGGCGAGCGCAAAGTGGCCCTCGTTGCGAGGCTTATACAACGCACGCTGCATACTGCGCAAAAGGAGCGTGTTGACGAGCGGCGCGTTAGCCGTACCGGCAGCGGCGTCAACCGTCGCCTGTAACTCGTCGGGACTTCCCAGGGCAATGCCCGCCGCACGGCGATCATCGATGATACCCAGCTGTGCCAGCGCCACGGCGGCACCGTGCAGGCTGTCGGGACTGGGGTCGTCGTGCACGCGATAGCAGGCCTCGATATCGCGGTCGGCCAGCCACTCCGCCACGCACTCGTTGGCCAGCAGCATGGCTTCCTCAATCAGCGATGTGGCGCACGAGCGCTCACGGGCCACGATCTGCACGGGCACACCGTCCTCGTCCAACAGTGCACGGATCTCGGCCGTATCAAAGTCGACCGAACCGCGTGCGCGACGAATACGACGGCGAAGCTCGGCGAGCTCGTTGGCAGCTATGAGGAAATCCCCCAAATCGACGTTATAGCCGCGAGCGGTTTCCTCGCACGCAAGCCCGCGCTCGAGCGCTTCCTCGCGCGACGCTTCAACCGCGGCAACATCCTCGGCGGCACCCTCCAGCACCGAATACTCCACCGCACCGGCACGTACCAGCAGCGCCTCGGCGCCGTCGTAGTCCATGCGCACGCGCGAGCGGATCACGCTGGGATAGGGATCGTAATAGCGCACGCGACCCTGCGCGTCGAGCTCAATGTCGACGGTAAACGCCAGGCGGTCCTCGTCGGGACGCAGCGAGCACAAATCGTTCGACAGGCGCTCGGGCAACATGGGAAGCACGCGGTCGGCAAGGTACACCGACGTCGTGCGATGGCGGGCCTCCAGGTCGATATGCCCGTCCCAGGCAACATAATGCGAAACGTCGGCGATATGCACGCCCAGCTTATAGCCGCCCTCGGGCGTGCGCTCGAGCGAGATGGCATCGTCAAAGTCGCGCGCATCAACCGGGTCGATGGTGATGACAAAGCGATCGCGCAGGTCACGACGAAGCGGGTCTTTAAGCGCTGCAGCCACATCGAGCGAAAGCGCCTCTGCCTCTGCCAGCGCCGCCTCGGGGTAGCTGTCGGTATAGCCATAGCGCGCCATAACATATTGGACGCCCAGATCGGGCGCATCGTCACCGCCGATACGGCGCTCAAGAGTCACCGTGCCTGACTCCAAGCGCGTCGGGTAGGTCAGAATGCGCGCGACGACGGCATCGCCAGGATGCACACCCAGGCGCTCCGCTGAAGTGTCCTCGGGCAAAATAAAGAAATCGGCCTTAAGGCGAGAATCGAGCGGCTCGATCACACCAAGCGGGCCGGCCGTCTGATACGTACCCACCACGCTGATGGCGGCACGCTCGATGACGCCCTCAATCACGGCACGACGATCCCCACGCGGTCCCGCCTTGATGCTTACGGCCACGGTATCGCCGTCCATAATCTCACGCTTACCGCGACCCATGACCTTGTAATCGCCGTTGTCGGTCACGACATAAGCGCTGTGTTCATGGAGCTGCACGCGGCCAGTCATGCTCGGACGACGATCGCTGCGCACCGGCCCGCGTTTATTGCGTGCGCTACGCTTATGTTTGTTATTGCGCCCCATGGCGCCTCCTTACTATCGATAGCCGTTTACACCCCAAGAGTCTACCCAAATGATCCCTAGGGGACAGCAGGATTGCGGATCACTCGAATCGACCGACCCCCTAAGTGATCCGTTTTCCTCCGTCCCCAGGGGATCAAAAAACGGGCCGCCCCCGGAAAGGGACGACCCGTTGCAGACAGCATATCCGCAGCGCCTACACGCGCAGATAACGGCGCATAGCGATGGCAGAGCCAAAGAGGCCGATGATCACGCCGACAAGAATCAGTGCGGCGTAGGTCACCAGATAGTACTGCATCGGCAGCGCAAACGACATCCAGCCGACACTCTCCTGCAGGCGAGGAACCATCAGATTGCGCAGCAGCTCCAAAACACCGATGGAAAGCAGCGAGCCCAGAATGGCCTGAAGCACGCCCTCGGTAATGAACGGCCCGCGAATGAAGCCGTTGCTGGCGCCCACCAGGCGCATAATCGCAATCTCGCGACGACGCGCCGTAATGGACAGGCGAATCGTGTTGTTGATAAAGATGAACGCGATAAAGGTCAGCAGGCCGACGAGCACCACGGCGGCGATACGGATGTAGTTGGTCACCTGGAACAGGCGGCTCACTTCCTCCTGGCCATACAGCACGCTCGCGTTGACGTCGCCGTCGTCCGCGATCTTTTGGAAGTCGGCGTTCTTCTTAAGCTTCTTGGCCGTGCTCTCGACCTGAGACGGATCGTCCATCTCAATCGCAAACGAGGCGGGAAGCGGGTTCTGGCCGTCGAGCGCGCTCATGGTGGCGTCGGCGTTGCCCGACATCTTGCTCGTGTACTCGGCCAGCGCGTCGTCCTTATCCTTATAGGTCACGGACTTGACGTTGCTCCACGTCTTGAGCTCGGCCTCAAAGGCCTGGACGTCTGCCTGATCGGCGTCATCGCTAATAAAGGCATTAATGACAACCTGATCCTCGACGGTACCGATCACGGAGTTCAGCATCGCGGAACCCATAATGAACAGGCCGATGATAAACAGCGAAAGGAAGATCGTGATGACGGCGCCGAGCGAGGTGGTCCAGTTACGGAAGAAGTGGCTGATAGCCTCTTTGAGCGAATAGCCCACGTTAGTTGGTGCCATAGTTGCCGTAACCTCCCCTCTCCTGGTCGCGGATTACGTGGCCGCCCTCGAGGGCGATCACGCGACGGTGCATGCTATCGACCATCTCGCGGTCGTGCGTGGCGACGATCACGGTGGTGCCGGTACGGTTAATGCGCTCGAGCAGCTTCATGATGCCCAGCGAAATCGCGGGGTCGAGGTTGCCCGTAGGCTCGTCGCAAATAAGCAGCGGCGGACGGTTGACCATAGCGCGGGCAACGGCGACACGCTGCTGCTCGCCACCGGACAGCTGATCGGGCAGAGAGTCCATCTGATCGGCCAGACCGACCAGGCGAAGCACCTCGGGCACCTGGCTGCGAATGACGCCCTTGGGCTTGCCGATGCACTGCAGGGCAAACGCCACGTTTTCGTAGGCGGACTTCTGCGGCAGGAGCTTAAAGTCCTGGAACACGGCACCGATCTGGCGACGCAAGAACGGAACTTTGCGGTTCTTGATCTTCATGAGGTCCTGGCCGGCGACCAAAATGCGGCCGCTCGTCGGCTTGACGTCGCGGTTGAGCGTCGAAAGCAGCGTGGTCTTACCCGAGCCGGAGTGACCGACCAGGAAGACAAACTCGCCAGGATAGATCTCGATGTTGATGTCGTCGAGCGCGGGCTTGTTGGGCTGTGCCGGGTAGATTTTGGTGACGTGCTCCATGAGGATGACGGGCTCGACACCGGCCTGCTTGGCCATCTTCTTGCGGCTGGCCTGCGGATCGATGGGCGCAAACACCGACGTAAAGTCGGGGTTGTTGAGCGCATTGTCGAGGCTTGCGACCTCGGCGGCCTGATCGCTCTCGACTACGGGAGCCGCGGGCTGCGTAGGATCGGGAATACCGGCAAAAAGGCCGGACTGCGCAGGCTGTGGCGCCGGAGTCGCAGGAGCCATGGGATCGGGAATACCGGCCATGACAGGCTGCGGCGCGACAGCGTCCGCCTGGGGCTGATCCACGCGAGCGGTCACCTTCTGCACGGGCTCAAAACCCGCGGCCTCGGAAAGCTCGACATCATTGGTGGAATTGTAGGCAAAGGGATCTGATGCCGGCTGTGCCTGATCTGCCGGCGGTGCGGGGATCGGGCTAAACAGCTGATCCTCTGAATCCGGGGTGGCGAAACGAGTGCCCGCGGCGCCTGGCTGCGTCTTGGGGGCGTCATCGCCCGCACCGGAGGTACGGAAGTGGTTACCCACTGGTGCTCCTTATCGTCGTGCGTTTAAACTACATGAGCGCTTTGTATTTTAGCAGCATTAGCTTTGCTGCACATAAGAAGCATGGCGGGGTTTGGTCTCACCGGCCGGGCGCAGGGTTACCTCCCAAATCGTCCTCGGACATGTCGGAGCTCCCGCTGCGCACTACGTGCGGCGGGAGCTCCTCCGTCCTGCGGAAAGATTTGGGAGGTAACCCTGCGCCCGGCCTGCGGTAACTAAGGGGTCGCCGCGTTTTACTTGGGTGCAGCAGCGCTATGTTTGAGGGCTGAATTGTACTTGACTGGGATGGACCCTTATCCCAAAGGAGGCTTTTTCTTGATGTGGGCTTGATTTGATTGTTGCGCAACTTGGATTTGGATTGTCGATTTACAGTTGCCTCGATAGGAACGTCTATGGTTGTGGGGGCTGGTATGAATTGTCCTTATTGTGGGGCTGAGTTGCGCGATGGCGTGAGGTACTGCACAGCGTGCGGGGCTGCCGTCAATGGCATCTCTGCTGATTCTGAGCTTCGGGTAAAGCCTCGGAACCACGTTGCGGTCATCCTTACCTGCATGCTGGTAATTGGCATTGTCGGCGGTAGCTGTATGGGCCTTCATCTGCGGCAGGTGTTGTCGCACTTCGTATCCGCCCATTCGGAGCACGCCATTGTGCTGGATGTCGCGGCTGCGGGCTGGGACACCGATAACGGGGCATCGCGCGTTCCGATACACATTACGGGCAAGACCATCGACGGAATAACGGTCGACAGGATTGAGTTCGTCGCCTCCGATGGCTCTGGCATCAATCTCATACAAGGTGTCTACACGCTCGAGGCAGCAGGTTCCCCTATCGCTGCGGATGGCACGATCTATCAAATTCCATGCACGAGTGCCACACTCGTCCTCGATGATGCCTTTGCCATGGGTGAAACGATCGATCTGGCCGAGCTTGCAGAACAGGATTCGATTCTCGCCTTCTGCCCCATTGATGCCGCCGATGTGACCAATGATGAAATCTATGATGCCGCCCTACTCGCCATGACATATAAAGGCGACGACGCCCCCGATGTTGCCGCACTGTGCCAAGCGGCAATCGGTCGACGTGACGGCGCCAACACAAGCGGGAACGCCTTCGGAAGTTGCGGTGAAATGCGGATTAATTGAGCCTTTAGGCTGGCAAAACAGTCCTTATTTCACCGCAACTGAAACAGGGGCACCCTCCAAGAGAGCGCCCCTGCCGGGTTTCCATAGTTCTGGCGAAGCAGTCCTTGAGATCCGCCTTGCCTTATGCCAAGAACTCCTTGGTGGTCGCCACGATGTTGGCGGCGTCCAGGCCGTACTTGTGCAGGAGCTCGGCGCCCGGGCCGGACTCGCCGAACGTGTCGTTGACGCCGATCTTCTTGAGCGGCGTCGGGCACTGCTCGCACAGGACATCGGCAACGGCGCTGCCCAGGCCACCGATCACGGAGTGCTCCTCGACGGTCACGACGTGACCGGTCTTGGTGGCGCTCTTGACGATCAGGTCGGCGTCGATGGGCTTGATGGTGTGCATGTTGATGACCTCGGCGTCGATACCCTCGGCAGCGAGCTGCTCGGCGGCCTCAAGGGCCTCGCCGACCATCAGACCGCAGGCAATGATGGTAACGTCGGCGCCCTCGCGCATGACGATGCCGCGGCCCAACTCGAACTTGTAGGTCTCGGGGTCGTTGATGACCGGCGAGGCCAGGCGGGCAAAGCGCATGTACACGGGACCGTCGCACTCGTAGGCGGCGCGCGTCACGGCGCGGGCCTCGACGTCGTCGGCGGGAACGATGACGGTCATGCCGGGGATAACGCGCATCAGGGCGATATCCTCGCAGCACTGGTGTGTGGCGCCGTCCTCGCCCACCGAGATGCCGGCGTGCGTGGCGCCGATCTTGACGTTGAGATGCGGGTAGCCAATGGAGTTGCGGACCTGCTCAAAGGCGCGGCCGGCGGCAAACATGGCAAAGCTGCTCGCGAAGGCAACGCGGCCGGTGGTCGCGATACCGGCGGCAACGCCCATCAGGTTGCTCTCGGCAATGCCCACATCGAAGAAGCGGTCGGGGCAGGCTGCCTTAAACTTACCGGTCTGCGTGGCGGCGGCCAGATCGGCGTCGAGGACCACAAAGTCATCGTGCTCGTTGGCGAGCTCGACGAGAGCCTCGCCGTAGCTTACGCGCGTGGCGATTTTCTTGACGTCTGCCATCCTAGAGCTCCTCTCCGGCGGCCGTGAGCTCTGCCATGGCCTGCTCAAACTGTTCATCGTTGGGGGCCTTGCCGTGCCAACCAACCTGGTTCTCCATAAAGGAAACGCCCTTGCCCTTCATGGTCTCGGCGATAATGGCGGTCGGCTGACCCTTGGTGGCGCGAGCCTCGGCAAAGGCGGCGCGAATCTGATCGAAGTCGTTGCCGTCGGCGAGCTCCACCACGTGGAACTTAAAGGCGCGGAACTTGTCGGCGAGCGGCATGGGGTCGTTGACCTCCTCGACGGAGCCGTCGATCTGCAGGCCATTGTGGTCAACAATCACGCAGAGGTTGTCGAGCTGCTGGTTGCCGGCAAACATGGCGGCCTCCCACACCTGGCCCTCCTCGCTCTCACCATCGCCCAGCAGGGCGTACGTGCGGTAAGTATCGCCCCAGTGCTTAGCGGCAACGGCCATGCCCACGGCGGCGGAAATGCCCTGGCCGAGCGAGCCAGTGGACATGTCGACGCCCGGGGTGTCGTTCATGTTGGGGTGACCCTGCAGGTGGCTGCCGATATGGCGCAGCGTCTCGAGGTCCTCCTTGGGGAAGAACCCGCGCTCGGCGAGCACGGCGTACAGGCCCGGAGCGCAATGGCCCTTGGAGAGCACAAAGCGGTCGCGATCGGCCTTGCGGGGATCGGCCGGGTCGACGTTCATTTCCTCAAAGTACAAATAGGTCATGATGTCGGCAGCGCCGAGCGAACCGCCCGGATGGCCAGACTTGGCAGCGTGCACGCCGGTGACGATGCCCTTCCTTACCTCGTTGGCAACCTTTTTGAGCTCTTCGTCGCTCATTGTGCCTTCCTTTCATCCTCTTAAGACAAGATGCGCACGGCACCGAAGGTAATCCCAACACAGCCGCAATGCACGTACGTCATTCATTATGCTGGAAACCGATGGCTTTACCAGAGTTTTTATCATTATTTGAACAATTTAGCAGGCAGAACCGCTGATGAAACGGTTTATCAATGTGAACGTCTTTTGGATGCGGTGGCTACCTCTCGCCCCGGCACAAAAATGATCCGCAATCCTGCCGTCCCCTACGGATCACCTGATCCCTTGGGGACGGCAGGACTGCGGATCATGTCCGCAAACCGAAATTCAGCCTACGCGTTAATGTCCTTGAATCCCTCACCGAAGGCTTCCGTAACGTCGGCGACCGTCACAATGGCATGAGGATCGCGCTCGCGCACGATCGTTTTAAGGGTGTTGAGCTCTCGACGGCTAACAATCACCATGATCACCGGCTTCTCGACGCCCGAATACATACCGGTCGCCTTTAATTTGGTGCAGCCGCGTCCCAGACCATACATGATGTCGGCCGCGATATCGGGGAAATTGTCCGAGATGATGAGGACCATACGACGCTTATTGCCGCCATCGACCACGGCATCGATCACATAGCCGCTAATCACCATCGAAAGTCCTGCGTACAGAGCATTTTCGAGGGAGAAGACAGGAGCCGATGCCGCACATACGGCAACGTCGATTGCCATGACGGTCGAGCCCACCGGCAGCGAGGTGTTACGCGAGATGATTTGGCCAATCGTGTCCGAGCCGCCGGTGTTGGCGCCGGCGCGCAATACCATGCCGTAACCGATGCCCGTGATAATGCCGCCCCACATAGCGGGAAGCATCAGGTCCGCATGCGCCAGAGGCGCTACAAACGGGGCAAACAGATCGGTAAAGAAGCCCAGCAGCACAAAGCCCGTCGCCGTCTGCACCACATAGAACATGCCGCCCTCGCGCATAACGATCAGCAGCAGCAAGGCATTCATCACGATGGTCTGGATACCGACGGGAAGTGACACGCCTCGCGCCGCGCCGACCGCCTGGATAATAGTCGCAAGACCCGTAACGCCACCGGCGGCAAGACCGTTGGGAATCAAAAACAGGTCGGTCGCGATGGCGGCCAAGGCACACCCCAACATGATCTGGGGTAGATCGTGAAAGAAGTTCATCGAAAGAATGCGCTTGATGTCCAGACGATATGCCATGCTGCCTCCCTCAAAAAAGCGCACCCCATCGGATGCGCTTTGAACTTCTTCTTGTATTCGATTCTACCGATTCGCCCAACAAATACCACCCCTGCGCAGGGTTTGTTCTGGATACAAAACCACCCTGCTCGGAGGGTTTTAATCCATTTCCACATAAACCGAGCGGTTTAGGCAGACGGGGTCTCCGCGTCAGCGTTGCCGGTAGCCCAACGGTGATAGCCAATTACAAACGGATCCAGGTCGCCATCGTCAAGAACGGCCTCGACGTTGCTGGTCTCCACGCCCGTGCGCAGGTCCTTAACCATCTGGTACGGGTAGAGCACGTAGCTGCGGATCTGGTTGCCAAAACCAATTGTGGTCTTGGGTCCGCGAATCTCATCCAGGGCCTCGGCACGCTTCTCGAGCTCAATCTCGTACAGGCGCGCCTTGAGGATCTGCATGCACGCGGCCTTGTTTTGAATCTGGCTGCGCTCGTTTTGGCACGTGACCACGATACCGCTGGGGAAATGCGTCACACGCACGGCGGAGTCGGTGGTGTTGACACCCTGACCGCCCGGGCCGCTTGCATGGTACACGTCGACGCGAATGTCATCGGGACTAATCTCGATATCGATATCGTCGGGCAGCACCGGAATGACCTCGACGCCGGCAAACGTGGTCTGGCGGCGCTTCTTGTCGTCGGTGGGGCTAATGCGCACCAGACGGTGGACGCCGGCCTCGGCGCGCAGCATGCCAAACGCGTCCTTGCCCTCGACGGTAAAGGTCGCGCGATCAATGCCGATGACCTCGGCAGCGGGGCAGTCGTTAATCGTGACCTTCCAGCCGCGACGCTGGCAGTACTTCATGTACATCTTAAAGAGCATGAAGGTCCAGTCCTGTGCCTCCAGGCCGCCCTGTCCGGGCTTGATGGTCACAATCGCGTCGCCGTGATCGAACTCACCGGTAAACCAGCTCGAAAGCTCGAGCTCGTCGATAGCGCGGGCCAGGCGTTCTGCCGTCGTGGCAGCCTCCTCGCGCAATGCGGCGGCATCGGGATCATCGCCCATTTCCTCGGCAAGCTCCAACGCGGCGCGAGCATCGGAGAGCTCACCGCGCGCCGTATCCACGGCGGCGATGTCCTCCTTAGCGCGCGCAATCTCCTCCATCGTGGCGCGAGCGGCATCGGCATCGTCCCAAAAGCCCGGGGCGACGCTTTTGGCCTCGAGCTCCGCCACGCGGGTGCGCTTCTCGTCCAAATGGAGATACGACTCGACCTCGCCGAGTCGGTCCGCAAACGCGTCCAACTCGGCGGGAGTTACCTCTAGAGTCTCGGCCATTAACGATTCCTGCCGTGGCAGTACTTAAACTTCTTACCGCTACCGCAAGGGCACAGGTCGTTGCGGCCCACGTTGACATAGGGGTCATCGCTCTCGGACTTGCGGTAGGTCGTCACCTTGCCACCGTTGTTAACGGCAGCCGGACCACCCTGGACGGCGGTGCGGGCCTGCACCTGAGCCTGCTTGCGCAGTACCGAATCGCTGTTGTCGCCATCGACCTCGGCGGGACCAGAGAAGCGCGCACCCTTAAGGGCGGGGTCCTCCTTGTGCTCCACAGCCTGCGGGGCAGCTTTGAGCTCAATGCGCAGAACAGTGCGCAGGTAATCCTCGTACATGGTATCGACGAGTATCTGGAACGCACCGTAGGCCTCGGTCTTGTACTCAACCAGCGGGTCGCGCTGGCCAAAGCCGCGCAGGCCGATACCGGTCTTGAGGTAGTCCATTTCCTGCAGGTAGTTCATCCAACGCGTATCGATGACGCGCAGCATGACCTGGGTATTGAGCTCGCGCATCAGGTCCTCGCCCAGACGCTCGGCCTTCATGTTGTAGCACTTCTCAACATAAGCCAAGACATCGGCGGCCAGGGCCTCAAAGTCCTCGTCGGGGAACTGAGGGGTATCGATATGCCCGGTCAGCTCGACGACCCATTTGCGCAGACCCTCAAGATCGCGCTCGCCCTCGTGGCTGTCCTTGGTGCAGAACTCCTGAACACAGCGGTACACGGTATCGTGCATGACCTCGGTGATGTGGTCGGTCAGGTCCTTGCCGTCCAGAATCTTGTTGCGCTCGGCGTAGATGACCTGGCGCTGCTTGTTCATGACGTCGTCGTACTCAAGAACGCTCTTACGCATGGAGAAGTTGATGCTCTCGACCTTGTGCTGGGCATTCTCGACGGCCTTGGAAATGATCTTGTGCTGGATGGGCATGTCGTCGCCCATGTCGGCCGTGACCATCATCTTGGAGACGCGGTCCATCCTGTCGCCGCCGAACAGGCGCATGAGGTCATCCTCGAGCGACAGGTAGAACTGGGTCTCGCCCGGATCGCCCTGACGACCGGAACGGCCACGCAGCTGGTTGTCGATACGGCGGGACTCATGGCGCTCGGTGCCGATAACGGTCAGGCCGCCGGCGGCAAGCACGCGCTCGCGCTCGGCCTTGCAGGTCTCCTTGGCCTCGGCGTTAAACTGCTCGAGCTGCTCGGGCGTCACGTCCTCCATGGTCAGGCCCTCGTACTCCAGGCGCTCGCGTACCAGCTCGTCGGGGTTGCCGCCCAGCAGGATGTCGGTACCACGGCCGGCCATGTTGGTAGCGATGGTCACGGCGCCATAGCGACCAGCCTGGGCCACGATATGGGCCTCGCGCTCGTGGTGCTTGGCGTTGAGGACCTCGTGCGCGATACCGCGCTTAGTGAGGGCGGCGGACAGTTTCTCGGAGCTCTCGATGGAGACGGTGCCCACCAGGACCGGCTGGCCCTTGGCGTGACGACGCTCAACGTCGTCGGCAACGGCGTTGTACTTGGCCTGGATGGTGCGGTAGACCAGGTCCTCGTGGTCAACACGCTGCACGGGCTTGTTGGGGGGAATGACCTCGACGGGCAGCTTGTAGATCTCGCGGAACTCGGCGTCCTCGGTGAGCGCCGTACCGGTCATGCCGGAGAGCTTGTCATACAGGCGGAAGTAGTTCTGCAGGGTGATGGTGGCAAGGGTCTGGTTCTCCTCGCGCACGAGCACGCCCTCTTTGGCCTCGATGGCCTGGTGCAGGCCCTCGGAATAGCGGCGACCCTCCATGATACGACCGGTGAACTCGTCGACGATCTTGACCTCGCCGTTGGTGACCACGTACTGCTTGTCGCGGTGGAACATGTACTGGGCCTTCAGCGCCTGCTGCAGGTGGTTGACCAGCTGGCCGGAGAGATCGGCATAGATGTCATCGATACCCAGGCGGCGCTCAATCTTCTTAAGACCGCGCTCGGTGGCGGCGATGGTGTGCTTGGCCTCGTCCATGACGAAGTCGCCCGTGGGCTCCACGTCCTCGGTGGCGGTGAGCATGTCGTGCGAGACGTCCTCACCGCGCTCAAGGCCGCGCACGGCGCGCGCGAAGTCCTTGTAAGTGCTGGCGGACTTGGTGCCGGCGCCCGAGATGATGAGCGGCGTTCTGGCCTCGTCGATCAGGATGGAGTCGACCTCGTCGACGATGGCGTAGCTGTGGCCGCGCTGAACACGCTGCTCGGGGCGGGTAACCATGTTGTCGCGCAGATAATCGAAACCGAACTCGGAGTTGGTGCCGTACGTGACGTCGGCCTGGTAGGCTGGGCGCTTCAGCTCGAGCGGCATGTTGTTCTGCAGCAGACCGACGGTCATGCCCAGATACTTGTAGATGCGACCCATCCACTCGGAGTCGCGCTTGGCCAGGTAGTCGTTGACGGTGACGACGTGCACGCCCTTACCGGCGATAGCGTTGAGATAGCCGGCCAGCGTGGAGACGAGGGTCTTGCCTTCGCCGGTCTTCATCTCGGCGATGTGGCCCTCGTGCAGCGCCATGGCGCCGATGAGCTGTACATCAAAGTGACGCATGCCCATGGTGCGCTTGGAAGCTTCGCGCACGGTGGCAAAGGCCTCGGGGAGCATGTCGTCGAGCGACTCGCCGTTGGCGTAGCGCTCACGGAACTTATCGGTCTGGGCGCGGAGCTCCTCCTCGGTCATCTTCTCAAACTGGGGCTCAAGACCGTTGATCTTGTCGACGATCTTGTAGTAGCGCTTCAGGTCCTTATCGGATCCAAAGGACAGCAGCTTTGACATGAATCCCATGTGGTTTTCCTTTTTGGCCATCGCCCGCGGCATGAAACCTTGGACGAGTTAAACACAGATATTTGTACTTTAGCCAAACAAGGCGCCGCCTATGCGGTCGACACGCTCGACCACGTAATAACTACGACAGCCTGCCAAAAAGGGACTGGTTTATTTTGGCAGCTTTTATCTGGGAAAACGCTGCCTCTCTGCCATTTGGTGCAAATCAACCTGTCCCATTCGCACCAACCTGGTGCAATGGGGACGGGTTAGCTTGCACCAATAAAAAGAAAAGGGCCGCGCACCCAAATGGATGCGCGGCCCTTATGCCATGAATGCGAGTGTTTCCGCGGCGAGCTATTTACTCAGCAGCCTCGGTGGTCTCGGCCTCGGCAGCGGCCTCCTCGACGGGAGCCTCTGCGGGAGCCTCGGCGGCCTGCTTGGCAGCCTCCTCGGCAAACTTAGCGGCACGCTTAGCCTTCTCGGCAGCCTTAGCCTCAGCGGCGGCCTTGCGAGCGGCCTCGGCCTCAGCAGCCTTGGCGGCCTTGGCAGCCTTGGCCTCCTCGGCCTTCTTGAGCTGAGCGGCAGCGGCGCCACCGAACTTGTCGGCGAAGCGCTGGACGCGTCCACCGGTGTCGACGAACTTCTGCTGGCCGGTGTAGAACGGGTGGCACTCGTTGCAAAGCTCGACCTTCATCTCGGACACGGTAGCGTGCGTCTTGAAGGTGTTGCCGCAGGAGCACGTCACCGTGCACTCGACATACTGGGGATGGATACCCTGCTTCATGGTAGGACTCCTTATTGGTCAGGCGCTGGTTACCGATCAGCGCATAAGGCGTCTTGGTTTCCGACCAAGACAACAAACTCGGCTATGGTACCACGGCGCCGCGTGTCCCACAAAAGGTTCACGGTCTTTTCGGAACGACACGAATCTGACCCATCGAAACACATCTCCACCGTTCCTTCAACTGGGAAAATGCCGTCCCCGGGGCCTGAGAAGGGCCCCGGGGACGTTCGACTGACTGCGGGAACGGCCTTTCCGCTCAATGTGTTCGGCTGAGATCGGAAATCAACCAAACTGAACTAGGTTCAGTTGACATGGTTAAAAACGGGGGCGACGCTTTTGCGTCACCCCTCGTCCCGGCCGGTTGCTTTAGTTGTACACACGGTAGTTACACTTGAACTGGGTTATGTGTCCATAGTTGGAGCGGTACCAACCCGACGTATAGCTGATTGCCTCTGCGCCTAGATAGTCGTAGCCCTTGTTGTAGCGAAGCTGACGCTAGGTCGTGTCGTACTCTGCTACGTAAAACGTGTCTCCAGAGAAGGCTTTGTACCGGTCCTTAACCGTCGAAGCCATGTACGCGGGTTCGACATCGCCTTTCTCCCCGTTGAGCGCATAGACGGGTGCCGCGATTCCGCATAAAGCCGTTGCCACGAGGATGGCGTAGACAGCCATGCGCGACGCATTGGACTTCAGCTGTTCAAATAGTTTCATGTCATTCACCTCCTTCGTATGTATCGAGGTATTCCTGCTTGAGCGTCTGCGAGGACGACTTGATCTTTTCCACGAGCGTGCCGGCTTCGATGAAGTAGAACGAGTTGGTGAGGTCTGCCAGGTCGTCGAGTAGATGGCTTGAAATGAGCACGCTGCGTCCCCGCGCCACTTCGCTGCGCATCGCGTCGCAGGAGGTTTTCCGTTTTCCCGGATCGAGGCCGTTCAGCGGTTCATCGAGGATGAGGTACGGGCAATCGGTCGCTATCGCCATGGCAAGCTTTACCTGCTGCTTCATTCCTGTCGAGAGTTTACGGGTCGGCTTGTCGAGATATGGGGAGATTCCGAGGGAGTCGCAGAGCGAGTCGATGTCGGCGGCCGATTTCCACGCCTCCCTAACGAAAGCAAGGTGCTCGATGGCCGATAGCGTGGGATAGAGATCCGCGCCGCCCGAAGAGCTCAGGTAGACGAGTTCTGCAAATTCGGCTGATCGACGTTGGCAGATTCCGTCTGCCGCCAGGCTTCCCGAGCGGATGCGGGTGGGAAATTGGCCCGACAGCGCTTCAAGAAGGGTGGTTTTCCCCGAGCCGTTGGGAGCAACGAGGCCCGCCGCCGTTCCCGGGCTCAGGAAAAGCGACCCGATTGAAAGTATCGTCGTGCTTCCGTATCCCACGCTCGCGTCCAGAAGCTCGAGCCCATGGTGCTTTTTCGCGGGTCCAGGCTGTTTGGGGGAACGTGTCGCAACGGCGCCGACCGCAAAAAGGACCGCGACGTATGCCAGGGCCACGGCAAGCATCGATGCGCTGCCTGAACCGGAGCCAATGAATTCTGTCGGGAAGCATCCTACGTAACCCGTTGCCTCGATAGGCGAGAATACGGCCAGCGGCAGGAGATTGAGCGCGGCGTTATGCTCCAGTGCCGAATCGGACAGTAACGGGAATGCCGGGGCCGCGACAAGCAGCGCGGAGGTAAGGGGGCCCGCGAGGACGCGCCTCGTTGCGGTCGATAGGACGGCGGAGCAAACGGATATCAAGGTTCCGCCCGCAAGCAGCGCGATAAGCAGGGCTGTGAAGACGTTTCCCGCGGTCGTGGTGGTAAGCGCGCCGTCATGGAAGAAGGCGATCGGGTACCCAATTTGCCCGAAGCCGTTTAGGGCCAAGGCGTAAATGCCCCCGGGCGCGAGGCCGGCGAGGAGCATCGCGGTCCCCGCGACGATTATCGAAAACACGGTCTGGATAAGGCGCCGGAATTTGGGCACGGGCGCCTTCGCCGCCAGGGTCGCAGGCCTTGTGGCCCCGAGCAGGAGTATCGACGAGAGAAGGAAGGGGATGAAGGGAAGGAAAGACGGCACCATGGCAATGGCGTAGGGCAGGAAGGAAAGGAATGGCAGATCGCTTGCGGAGGCTGGAATGTGCGTGATGCCGGAACTGCTCAGGGCACGGCAATATGCGAGCGCCGCGTCATTGGTCTCTCGGTCTCCCACGATGGACCCGGATTGGAAGCCTTCGCCCATGAGCGCGTAGTAGCTCTCGGCAGAATCGAGAAAGGCGGCGTCGGTTTGAGCGGCAAGGGCGGCGTTCGCGTATCTTGCAAGCTCCGCGTCATTTTGCTGCTCTGGAGATAGGTCTGTGCCGCTGGCCTGGGGCGCGCGCGTATTGAATGCGTCGACAAAGCCCTGCATGCCCTGCTTCATAAAGAAGGGCCCGTAGATGGGTGAATTGAACGCAATGGGGATGGAGAAGGCTGCGGCAAGAACGAGCGTAGAGATCCATACGGCCCTGTCTCTTAGGATTAGTTTGAGAAGAAGTCGACAGTACATTTAGAAGCACCTACATTTCTCAAAGCATCGTTAGATTAATAATGACAGACCGAATGAAGATGCGTGCGACGGGGGCGAGGCGAATGGCTGAGCGGTATCGATATGCGGGTTCAACGGTATCACATTGACCACATAGATTTTTAACTTGCATTTCTACCCGCCCTTTTCGTAGAGTCGCCGATACGTGCTTAGCGCACCCTCGGCGCGTCCGGCAGGCTTTGCGAAATGGGATCCAGGAGACTTCGGCGCAGCATCATCTTGCGGAATGCTTCTAATGAGCCTCCCATCCTTCAAAAACAGAATCTCATCGCACAGCCTATCGACCGAATCCAAGATGTGGGATGACATGATGATGCACGTACCAGAATCGGCCAGCTTCCTGAGAATCTCGGAATGCAAGTCCACCCTGCTGGGGTCGAGCGCGTTCATGGGCTCATCTAATAGAAGGTACCGCGCACCCGTCGCATACGCAATCGCCAGGGTAAGCTGCTGCTTCATGCCCTGGCTCAGAGTGCGGATCCTCATCTTCGCGAACTCGCCTATCTGCGTTTGTTCCACTATCTCTTCGATATCGCGAGCATGCGGCCACATATCGCAAACCATCTTGAGGTGATCTTCCGCACGCAATCCGGGATACAGCAGCGTCCCCTCACCAGGTGCATAGAAGATCATAGAACGGACCTCTCTCGCACCCGTACCCTGCACCTCATCCAGAACGATGCTCCCGTCCACGCGAGGACCCGGCAAACCTGCCATCGCACGCAGCAACGTCGTCTTTCCATGCCCGTTCGGAGCGACGAGACCGTAGACCGTACCCGGGGCAAACTCAGCGTCCACCGAATCTACAAGCACCTTCTTTCCATAAGAGATCGTCAGCGTTTGAAGGCCAATCATCGAGATCATCCCCTTTCGATCTTTGGAACACTCAGGCGCACCATCAACGGAGATACGACGCCCAAAACCACCAGCAGAGCGCCCGATGCGCCGACGACCTCTCCAAAAGGCATCGCGTTCGTCCCTCGCCCAAGGAACCCAATCGTCCCCACCTGGGAAGCGGGATCAAACGAGGCGAATGGAGCCAGCAGCGCGACGCCCATGCCCGCGCTTTCAACATGAGCGCTCAACGAACCCAACACCAGGAGAACCGCGCAAACCACTCCGGTGACAACGGGGTTGCGGCTAATCGCTGCTGTCAACGCAGCGACGACGGAAATCACGCCGTATGCCATGACCAGCAACGGAATACTGCACAACACCGCCTCCCCCACCATGGACGTTGTCGAAGCTCCCGCCCGAATGAGAGCGACGGGATACTCCGAACCACCCGCACCGTTCTTAATCAAGGACACAACCGCAGCGGGAACCATCGACACCAAAAGCAGCGCCAAGCCAAGCAGGAGAGACAGCGCAACAGCCGTCAGAAAACGCACATGCGCTGTTGCGGGGACTTGGAAAACCAGAAGGGAACGGCACCGCAGGTGGGTGCACGCAAGCGATGTGACAACCACGGGCAACAGCCAAAACAAGGAAGGAAGCGCTGCCTGGAGATACGAAAGGAGGATTAATGGGGGCATCTTCGTACTTAACTCGTAAACCTTGGGGTCCGGCAAGCTCGCGATCGACTCGAGCAGAAGGGCGCGCGCCTCCACACGAGAAGGAGTCTCCGGCTCGATTCCGATCGATTGCAGGAGGGTCGCATCTGCCGCGCCCAGCTCGCCTCGAGCGCGCTCGTACGTCGCAAGGCTTCGAAACCCCTCCGCAGGCGTGGGCGCGTACACGAAACCCGAAAGAGCATCTCGCATGCCTTCCAGGGCCGCTTTGCCCTCGACGTCCATATTCGCAGCGTCCTGCTCTAGATACCGATCTATTGAACGGAGCTCCCCATCCCTATACCGAACAGCGGAAACGTCACCAGCGTCAGGAAACACCTCGACCAGAGCCGGGGCCAGCATCGCCGTCGACATTGCAATCGCGCATACGGCGAGGGCAGGAGAATGCAGGAGCAGCTTCCCCATCGTTCTTACATATGCAACGGCGGAGGCACAAGCGCTCGAACGGGCTGTCGTTCTCGATGCGGTGAAGGAACCTCTCTCAAGACAAATCGGGGACATCGGGCGCGCGCAGCCGCTCTTTCCAGCAACGCAAAGCAGGCTAATTGCCAGCACCTCGATCCCGATTGCGCATACGAGGGTAATCGCGCCACGCTCGAAGCAAAGTCCAGGCAGATTCACTATCTGCGTTGTCGGGTACGGGCTATAGGCGCCGACGGTCAACTCAGTGTTCGCATACGTAAGGGGATTCAACAGGGCGAACTCACGTAAAGCGATGGATCTTCCGTAATACCCGGGAACCATCGTCGCCCCCATCAGGGCACATACGAACACGATTCCAAGCGTAGGGTTATTGGCAATCTTCACGGCAAGGTGAACGACGAGCGAGATGAACGCCGCCACCAAGAATTGCAAGATGGCCGTCTGTGCGAACACCAGCCAAGCCGGTTTGATAACCGGAGTCGCATATTGAACGTAGCCTATCGGATAGAACAGCGAGCCCGGGCCATTCTTCACAAGTGCGGCGATTATCCCTGGAAGATTGACGGCGAAGACGGCAAGCATCGCAAAAACACTCGCCCATACGCTCGATGCAACAAGCCTGCCCAGCTCACCCATCGGTGCCTGGATGATGAGTTTTTCACGTTTGTTAAGACGCGCGGCAAGGAACGAGACGGCAACGGCCGTTGCGGCCCATAGCAAGTACTCCTTCGATCCGTCATAAAAGGAGTACGCTCCATCCGATACCTGCAGAAACGGAAGCAGAGGAGAGAGCGGCGCCAAGACAAGACGCCCCGCGGCAAGAGGGTACAGAAGCGCGGGCATGCTTGATGAAGAGGTATAGACGCCCTCCTCCCCCGCATTCACAAGCGCATCCGCATAGGATGCTGACAATTCCTGCTCAACACGGGTTATTCCCGACTCGAGGTATTCGACCCGTCCGTCGATGCCAGCCGCGCTCCTGAAGACGGGCAGAGCACAAAGAACCATCAACGCAACAACGACAACACAGAGCGACCTGGAGGAGAGAAGCGACCTAAAGATCGCCTTCGAGATTTTGAGCATATTCATCGCCAACCTTAACCTCATCCAGTCGGAACAGAGGGGCCGAACAAAATGCTCGGCCCTTCCTCGCATCTAGTAGGTGCTATAGACAAATTGCCATTTATCAGTTGTGCCAAGAACACCACAGGAGCACATTGCAGCGAGGCGGGATTCCCTATGATGCGCGGATCGGCGATAGCCATTTCGGTAGGAGATCGTCTTGTAAGAGATGTTGAACATCGAGATGCTGTGCCCGCTTACGCCGCGAGGACAGCTGTAGCTCCAGTAGGTATCGACGACGTCGTCCGTATACCCGAGGGGCTCAACGAGGGCACACTGGCTGCTCTCCTGGGAAGGAGGCATCGGGGTATCCGCAAAAGCGGGGGCTCCCGGCAGCAACAGACAAAGAGCGAGGCCGAGGAAAACCAAGAGCTTACACGACTTAACAGTACTGAACATAATCCTCTCCAATCTAGAGGGGTTTCGGTTGCAGCATGCTGTGATTACTTGCCGGCAAAGTCAATTTAACATAAACTGTTAAAAAGTAACCTGAGTTTTTTAAATTCTTCGGAGGTTATTATGAGTTCCGACAATCGCACTCCCCGGCTTCATTCCTTCCGCATCGCATGTGCGATAGCCTCTGCGACCCTTTGCGCCACCGCCATCGCACAAGTGGCGTTCTCCTTAAAGCCAGCAATCGAAGTGCTCGACAACCCTGTAATTGCAGACTCCCCCGCGTATCCAGCCCTTGCGATCTCGACATTGGTCCCTGCCGTCATCGGTATCGCTACGACCATCCTCAGCGCCGTTCTCGTGTGGACGATCAAGAGCGGAGACCCCTTCAAGAAAGGGTCTGCGACATGCTTGAAGGTGCTCGGCATTCTCTTCGTTGTTCAAGCTGCCACCAGCCTCTACGCCGGCTCACTCAAAACCTCCGTTTCGATGTTTGGCGGCGAGGGGGCCGTCGGCGCCCAAGAGATCGCTTCATCATTCGATTGGACCTCTCTGGTTCTCGGCATCGTCCTGTTCATGCTTTCCCAGCTCTTCTTGTACGCCCGAGAGCTGTACCTCGACTCCGACGAGATTGCGTAAGGAAACGCCATGCCCGTAATTGTTCGCCTCGACAAGATCATGGCCGAGCGAAAGATTTCCTCGAACGAACTTGCCGAAAGGATTGGAACCACGCCCGTGAACCTGTCCCGTATTAAAAAAGGGCATATTCGCGGCATTCGCTTCAACACACTCGAGCAGCTATGCCTCGCCCTTCGTTGCCAACCCGGAGACCTTCTCGAAGTCATGAGCGAAGAGGATGCCCGAAAGGAGTTCGGACTCGATTGGTCCGCCGAGGATTAGAGGGCGGTCGTACTCGCCCTGCACACGGGGATGCGAATCGGCGAGGTCTGCGGCCTTCGGTGGTGCGATGTGGATTTCGAGACGGGCCTGATCTCGATCAGACACTCGGTGGCGTACGCGAAGGGAATGGGTTCGTTCATCAAGGACACCAAGACCCATGACGCCAGGGGTATCCCCATCGACCCGGTCGGCCTACTCCCCTTCCTGAAGGAGACCCACGAGATCGACTGCGGAAAGCTGCGCTTGCGCGGCCTTACCGGGGCGGTCGAGATCGGGGACTGCTACATCCTGTCGGAGCCGGGCGCGACCTTCGCGACGACAAGCTATATCCGCAGGGCGTTCAAGACGTTCTCGGAGACCAACGGCCTCATGGGCACCAACGACGAGCTGATCACGTTCCACGGCCTTCGCCACACGTTCGCAACGCAGTGGATCCGCCAAGGCGGCGATATCAAGGCGCTCCAATCGATCCTCGGCCACAAGGACGCCATGGCGACGCTCAACGTCTACGCCGACATCGAGCCCATCTCCAAAATCCATAACATGCTGCGCGCCACGCCGTGCCTTTGGCGCGGGCACCTCGGGCCGAGGGTCGATCCGGGTCCCATGTTCCAACAGAGGATCCAGGAGTCCATCGAGACGCTCCAGGCGTTCGGCTACGGCATCACCGAGCCGGACGACCGAAATATCGCCATACGCGACGTGAAGATGAACAGTTGGCTCTAGCTCACCGAGTACGCGGCAGTGCTGGGCCCATCCCAACTGAGGTCACGGTGGTCCGATAGGGGCGCCGCCCGCGGCATGCGCCGCGGAGCGGTATCCCCTACCGAAGGGCGGGGATGCCCTCCGCTTCCAGTTCGGAATCAGCCGTCGGAGGCGTTCGGCTGACTGCGGGAACGGCCTGTCCGCTCAATGTGTTCGGCTGAGATCGGAAATCAACCCAACACGAGCCGGACACGCGCCAGACGGCTCTTCCCCGTGCGGCCTTCCCCCTTACGCTCATGTTGCAGGCATGTAACGCCGCAGCGAGCGCGCCTTTTTTGCGCCAGACAGGTACAATGATGAACACTGTACCGTAGCGGAGCGCCCCCGCGCGCCGCAACCACGCGAAAGGGTTTCCCATGGCCGAGATCTCGTCCTCCCGCATCGTCATCACCGTCCTTGGCAAGAACCGTCCCGGTATCGTCGCCGGCGTCACCCGCGTTCTGGGCGAGGCCAACGTCGACATCCGCGACATCACGCAGTCCATTATAGAGGACATCTTCACCATGACCATGCTGGCCGACACCGCCGAGTCCAAGCTCGACTTCGCCGAGCTGCAGAAGGCGCTGGCCGAGGCCGGCGAGCTTTCGGGCGTCAACGTGTCCATCCAGCGCGAGGACGTCTTTAACTTTATGTACCGCCTGTAGCGAACAAGCCGCTCGGGGCCGCTTGACGTCATATCGTCCAAGCGCGCGGCCCCAAAGCGGACCGGAGAGGAGCGCGCATGGCCTACGACGCCAAGAAAATCTACTACCGCTTCGACGATCACCTGAGCCGCCTGGTTCTGGATTACGAGGCGAGCCGTCAGATTTCGCCCGAAAGCGAAAACCTCTACCACGGCCTGCCGACCGCCCCGTACGACGAGGGCCTGTTCGTAGAGCATAACGTCAAGCGCGGCCTGCGCAATGCCGATGGCTCGGGCGTGGTCGCGGGCCTTACCCGCATCTCGGACGTGCACGGCTACAACAAGGTCGACGGCAAAGTCGTGCCCGACCAGGGCAAGCTTACGCTGCGCGGCTACAGCATCGAGGACCTGGTCAACAACGCCCAGGCCGAGAATCGCTATGGCTACGAAGAGGTCGCCTACCTGCTCATCACGGGCTCGCTGCCCAACAAAGAGGAGCTCGACGGTTTTTGCGGACGTCTGGGCGCTTTTAGGCACCTGAGCGATGAGTACGTCAAAGAGTTCCCCATGACCACGGTGTCGTCGAGCATCATGAATGTGCTTCAGCGCGCCGTGCTGCTGCTCTACGCCTTCGACGCCGAGCCCGACGCCATTACGCCCGAGCACGAAATCGACGTCGCCATCTCCATGCTCGCCCGTCTCCCCCGCATCGCCGCCTTCGCGCATATGGCCTCGGTCGCCAAGCGCCGCGGCTCCGAGGTTCATGTACCGCACCCCACACCCGGTCTCTCCACCGCCGAGACCATCCTGCAGGTGTTGCGCGGCGGCATGGCATTCACCCGCGACGAAGCCATGCTGCTCGACGTGATGCTCATGCTGCATGCCGAACACGGAGGCGGCAACAACTCCACGTTTGCCTGCCGCGTGCTGTCCTCCTCGGCCACCGACCCGTATTCCGCCTACGCCGCGGCTATCGGCTCACTCAAGGGCCCGCGCCACGGTGGCGCCAACGCCAAGGTTGTCTCCATGCACGAGGACATCCGCGCGCATGTCTCCAATTGGGAGGACGAGGACGAGGTCGCAGCCTACCTGGGCAAGATCCTCGACAAGCAGGCCTTCGACGGCACGGGTCTCATCTACGGTATGGGCCACGCCGTCTACACGCTGAGCGACCCGCGTGCCGAGGTGTGCCGTCGTTACGCGCGCACGCTTGCCGCCAAGAAGGACCTGGGCGAGGAGTTCGCGCTCATCGAGCGCATCGAGCGCTTGGCCCCGCAAGTGATGCGCGATCACGGCATGACCAAGCCCATCTGTGCCAACATCGACCTGTACACGGGCTTTATCTACAAGATGCTCGGCGTGCCCGAGACGCTCTTTACGCCGCTGTTCGCCGTCGCCCGCATGGCCGGCTGGTCTGCGCACCGCATGGAAGAGCTCTTCTGCGCGCACCGTATTATTCGCCCGGCCTATCGTCCGGTGATCGAGCCGCTGGAGTACAAGCCGCTCGCTGACCGCTAGGACGCGGACCGTTATAGAACTCGAGCGTGGCCAGGGACCCAAGCCCTTGGCCACACTTTTTATGCCAGTAGAAAGGATCGCAACGAATGATTGTGTTTTCCGATATGGATGGGACGCTGCTGACGAGCGATAAGCAGATGAGCGACGCCACTTGGGCAATGCTCGACGAGCTCGCACGTCGTGGCATCGAGTTTGTTCCCTGCACGGGGCGCCCGCTGTCGGGCATCTTTGAGCCCATTCTCGCCCATCCCGCCGTGCACTACGCGGTCTGCGCCAACGGCGCCAGCGTCTGGCGGCTCGACGAAGATACGCCCACCGACACCTCACGTGCTACGCGCATTTTGAGCCGACCGCTCGATTGCGGCATTGCCCACCGCATCCATCGCATTGCCGCCGGCCACGATGTGACCTTCGATATCTTCGCGGATGGACAGTGCTTCCTCCCCCGCTCGCTATACGGGCGCCTGGATGAGTTCTGCGGCGGTGACCCCCACATCGCGGCTTCACTCAAGCGCACACGAACGCCGATCGACATGGATATCGACAGCAAGATCGACGAGGTCGAGACGCTCGAACGTATCGCCATGTACTGGCACAACCCGGCCGATCGCGACGCCATCGCGACGGCGCTCGACACGCTCGGAGGCATTGAGGTCACGCGTTCGTACGCCATGAATATCGAGGTCATGGGCGAGGGCGCCACCAAGGGGACGGCCCTCACGTGGCTATGCGAATACCTGGGCAAGCGTCTCGCCGACGCCTGGGCGTTCGGCGACAACATCAACGACATCCCCATGCTGCAGGCAGCGGGCCACGGCATGGCCATGATCAACGCCGAGTCCGAAGACCGCGAGGCCGCCGACGCCATCACCGAATACGACAACGACCACGACGGCGTCGCCCGCACCATCATGGCCGCCCTTGCCTAGTCATTGGTCAGTCATTGGGGACGTTCTTAAACGACTAGTCGTTGGGGACACTCTTCGCAAAAAGCTGCAAGGACTGTCCCCCACTGCCGGCAGAACGGGAACGTCCCCATCTGTCGGATTAAGCGAGGCCCTCCAGCACGCGACGAAGCTCCTGCTGGACGGCGTGGTCGCGGTTACAACCCACCACGCGATCGGCCACCGCCTTAAGCGCGGGGCGCGCGTTTTCCATCGCGCAGCCCGTGCCGACAAAGCGAATGATCTCGTAGTCGTTCATCGAGTCGCCAAACGCCATGACCTCGTCGCGTCCAATGCCGTAATGCTCCGCGAGCTGCGCGATACCCGAGGCCTTCGACACACCAGGCTGCATGGCATCGATCCACGCGTTGCCCGAAGGCGCAAAAGTAAAGAGCTGACCAAGTTCGCGCTGTAGCACGTACGCACTGTCCATAACCGCACTGTCGTCGCAAAAGATACTCGCTTTGATGATATTTACGCTGGGGTCGGGCAGCTCCCAAATGCGCTCGGCATTGGGAAGGTCCTTATCGACCTCACGCACGAACTTGCACTCGTCATCGAGCAGGAAGGACTTGGTTCGGTCAAAGAGCGCAAGATGCAGATTGGGAAACGTCCTGACGGCTTGGGCGAGCCTTCGAATCGCCAGGTGGGAATACACCTCACGGTCTACCATCTTACCGTCGGCGTAGACCTGGGCGCCGTTAGCGGCGACAAAGTCCATCTTGTCGCGAACGGGCGCAAAGAACTCGCACAGGCGATCGTAGCGACGACCTGACGATGCAGCGAAATGCACACCATGCTCGTGTAGCGCCAGAATCAGTTCGTAGGTCTCGGGAGGCACCTGACCGTTTTCGTCAAGCAGTGTGCCGTCCATATCGGATGCAATCAGTTTAAACATAGAAAAGCTCCCTTCGGGCTTGTTGGAATCGAACGCGTATCCGATTCCAACGTACCCAAAGGGAGCTCAAATAAGACTCCGCGGGCGTAAACGTTACAAGGACCTGGCAAATAGCTCACGCGCACCAGGGGTCCCACATTCGCAGCGCCAGGCAACACGTCAAAGAGTGTCGCAGGCGACTAGCCGTTTAAGAACGTCCCCGATGACTAGTCGGCGTAGGTGAAGGTTGTGACGTCGAACATGCCCTCGGGGCGGATGCGGAGCGTCGGGATAACCGGCAGGGGCAGGAAGATGATGCCCATGATGGGGTCGAGCGGCGGCTCGATGCCCATGGCGCGCGCCTTGACCATAAAGTCGTCGTGCTGCGCGGCGACATCCTCGGCCGTGCCTTCGCTCATCAGACCGCCGAGCGCCAGCGGAATGCGCGCCACGACCTCGCCGTTGCGCACCAGCACGTGACCACCCTGGCCCACAGCCTCAACAGCAGCCATCATATCGGCAGCGTTGTCGCCCACCACGCACACGTTGTGCGAATCGTGACCGATCGTCGAGGCGATGGCACCACCGGTGATGGTGAAACCGCGCACCCAGCCGCGACCGATATGTTTGCCGACAAGACCCAGGCCCGCAGGACCATCACCGTCGACGCCCTCGGCCTGCAGCGACACACCGCGGCCGTGGCGCTCGATCAGCATAATGCGGCGCAGGCCCTCGGCGCTCTCGGGGCGAGCCATACCCGTGATAGCCTTACCCGGCACCACGTCAATCACGGCCTCGCCCGGCTTAAAGGCATAGTCGAACACGTCGAGCGAAAGCTTCGGCAGCTTAACGGAGGCGCGCAGCTCATCGGCAAGGGCTGCGACCTCGGCCATCTCGGGTGCAATCTCGCCCACAAAGGTACCGTCCTGCGCCACCAGAGCACCGGCGGCATATACGCGATGCGGAGCCGTGGCAAACGTCAGGTCATTGAGCACCAGCAGGTCGGCACGCTTGCCCGGGGCGATGGCGCCGCGGAGCTCGTGCGGGTCGCGGCAGCCGTGGTCCAGGCCAAATGCCTCAGCCGTGGAAAGGGACGCCATGGAGATAGCGACCACCGGGTCGATGCCGGCCTCGATAGCCACGCGGCAGGCGTTGTCGATCATACCGGTCGAAAGCGCGTCGGAGGGAGCACAATCGTCGGTCGCAAAACAGCAGCGACGGGCGCGGGCGGGGTTTTCCAGCAGCATCGGCGACAGGTTAGCCAGGTCATGGCTGCACGTGCCTTCGCGCAGCATCACATACATGCCGCGAGATAGCTTGTCGAGCGCCTCCTCGGGAATCGTCGACTCGTGGTCGGCGATAATGCCCGCCGCGGCATAGGCATTGAGGTCCTTGCCGGCAACGAGCGGCGCATGGCCGTCGACCTGCTTGGACGGCGTCTGGTTGGCAGCATCGATGCGAGCACAGGTCTCGGGGTCGGCCATAAAGACACCCGGCAGGTTCATCATTTCGCCCAGACCAAAGACATCACCCGGATGTTCGGCAAAAAACGCCTGCATATCGGCAGCGGTGATGACGGCACCGGCCTGCTCGTCGGGCAGTGCGGGCACACACGAGGGCATCATGTACTTGATGGAAATAGGAGCACGACGACCGTCCTCGATCATAAAGCGCAGGCCGTCCAAGCCGGAAACATTGGCGATCTCGTGGCTGTCGGCAATAGCGGTGGTGGTACCGCGCGTCGCCGCCATGCGCGCATACTCGGCAGGGCGGATGTTCGAAGACTCGATATGCAAGTGTCCGTCAATAAAACCGGGGGCAAGATAGCGGCCCTGGCAATCGATGACCTCGGCAGCCTCATACGTACCGGCGGCATCGTCGCGACCATCGTAGAGCACACCGACGATCACGCCATCCTTGACGGCAACGCTACCGGGCGCCACGCGCTGGCCGTACACATCGACAATCTGTGCGTTGGCAAACAGCGTGTCAACGGGCACACGACCCTCGGCGGCCTCGATCACAGATCTCATGACCTCAACGGACATACATACTCCTTTAACCGTAGAAAAAAGCTGCGGAGCGGACAGGCCTTCACCGCAGCAAACCAATAGCCATTGTATGCCCAAAAGGAGGCCGCCGATAACACCCCTTCCGCTTAACGGCACCGCCAAATGATCCCTTGGGGACGGAGGAAAAAAGTTGCGGTGGAATAGTTCCTACCTGGGCGCCCGTATGGCATTTTTAGGAACTATTTCACCGCAACTCAAAAGGCCGCAGTCGGGAGTTCCGGCTGCGGCCCTATTGCACATGCTAGGTTGACCTACTTGCTAGACCAGCTTGAAGCCCTTGCGCTTGCCCACGGAGAGGGTGTCGCCCAGCTTGAGGACGCTGGGATCGATGTTGTAGCTCTTGGGAGCCACGGCCTTGCCGTTGATTTTGACACCGCCGCCGTCGATATCGCGACGGGCCTGACCGGCGCTAGCCGAAAGGCCCAGGTCCTTGAGCAGGCCGGCGAGGTAGATCTGCCCCTCGTCGTTGACGGTCAGCTCAACATGCTTCTCGGGGAAGTCGGCGAGCTGGCCCTCCTTGAACACGCGGTCGAACTCGGCCTGAGCCTCGTCGCCGGCACCGGCGCCGTGGTAGGTGTCGCACAGGTCGCGGCCCAGAGCGCGCTTGAGCTCATAGGGATCGGCGGAGCCGTCGGCCAGAGCAGCGTCGATCTTGTCGACCTCGGCCGGGGTGAGCGAGCTCGCCAGGCGGTAGTACTTGCCGATCATCTCGTCGGGGATGGACATGGTCTTGCCGAACATATCCTTGGGAGCATCGGTCAGGCCGATGTAGTTGCCGTAGGACTTGGACATCTTACGCACGCCATCGGTGCCCTCGAGCAGCGGCATGGTAAGCGCGATCTGTGGCTCCATGCCCATCTTCTCCATGAGCTCACGGCCGGCGAGCAGGTTGAAGAGCTGATCGGTGCCGCCCATCTCCACGTCAGCCTTAATCATGACCGAATCGTATGCCTGCATCACGGGATACAGGAACTCATGCAGGGCGATCGGCGTCTGGGACTGGTAGCGCTTGGTAAAGTCGTCGCGCTCGAGAATACGGGCGACGGTGAACTTGGAGCACACCTGCAGCAGGCCGGCCAGATCCATCGACAAGATCCAGTCGCCGTTGTGCACGATGGTGGTCTTCTCGGGATCCAGGATCTTCATGGCCTGGCTCACGTAGGTCTCGGCGTTGGCCTCGATCTGCTCCTGCGAAAGCTGCGGGCGGGTGGAGTTCTTGCCCGAAGGATCGCCGATCAGTGCGGTGCCGTTGCCGATGATGAGGGTGACGTTGTGGCCCAGGTCCTGGAACTGACGCATCTTGCGCAGGGGCACGGCATGGCCCAGGTGCAGGTCGGGGCTGGTGGGATCGACGCCGAGCTTGATGTTGAGGGGCTCGCCCTTCTCAAGCTTCTTGCGAAGGTCGGCCTCGGGGACGATCTGCGCGGCGCCCGAGGTGATGATACGCATTTGCTCGTCAACAGACAGCATTGGGTATCCTCCTTTTGCTATAGCACCCTCGCCGAAAACGGCGGTGCTGGAAGTCCATAAACTCTCTTATGATAACAAACTGACGCGACGCAGCATCTACGACAGGAAAATCCTCGTCCTGCCGCATGCGTCGATGGCAACTGGCAGACGCGTACCGTCACGCTCGACCAGATAGCGTATCTGCCGACGACGCAAGCAGTCGCGGCAACGGACCTGCCCCGTCGCATCGGTGGCGCAGACGCCCTCGGCGGTCAGCAGGCAGTGCTCGCACACCATGAGCTCGGGACGGTCGGCGTCGACCGGACCCAAGACGCCGGGTTCAGCAGCCAGCTCGGCAATACGCTCCCTGTCATTGCTGAGCAACTCGGCAGGCAAGTATACCCACCTCGCGCCAAGCCCGCGCAGCCAGGCAAGCGTGGCCCGATTGGCGCAGAACACCGGCGCCGCCACGTCAAACGTCGTGCCCAGCTCTCGGGCCATCGCCACCTGCCCCAGGTTGCGGCAAACAATACGCCCGGCACGTTGCATAAGCGCTCGAGTCCGCTCGGCGTCGCCTGCGCGGCACACTTCGTCGAGCACCACCGTCGCATCGGACAGATCCCGCTCATCGCGCGGATCCAAATCCATCAGCTCCCAGGCAAAGACCATACGAGCAAAAGCCTCATGCTTTGCCGGCTCCGCCGGTACCGCCAACTCCGTCGGCACGTCGCCATCTGCCAGAACGCCCTCAAACGGCAGCACCTCAACGGACTGCTCAGCAGGCGTGACCGCATCTGCCTCGGCCCGCATGCGCTCCAACACCGTTGCCGTCTGCCCCAGCACGCCGGCACTGCGAATCAGATAGACCTCGCAGCCCGCGTCCACCTTGCGTTTGCAATGCACGACGATGCGCTCTCCCGCAGCGGCATCCACGGGGCAAGGCACCTGTGGCCAGCGCTTGGGCACATCGGGACGCGCGTCGGCACCCGGGTAAAATCGGATCTCGAGCGTATCGCCCGCCGCCACGGCGGCATCAAGCTCAACCGTCACCTCTTCGTGACCCACCGCCACCAAGTGGCCCACGCGCACGCCCTGGTTGATCGCGCGCTCAAAGCTCATGAGCTCGGCGCCCGAACGACCCCGCAGATACGCATCGGTAAAGCCGCGGTTGAACGACCTTCCCAGCTCGCGCTCAAGCGCCGGCACCGCATCGGCATCCCATGTGCCGTCGCGCAGCATATTGAGCGCCCGACGCCACACCCTCACCACGCTAAAGACGTAGTCGGGATTCTTCATGCGGCCCTCGATCTTGAGCGATGCCACGCCGGCGGCAACAAGCTCGGGCAGATGCGCGATGCCCAGATAGTCACGCGGACAAAGCAGGCGATCCCCTTCGACAGCGACAACACTCTGCCCCTCCTCGTCCACCAAGTCATAGGATAGACGGCACGGTTGAGTGCAATCACCGCGCATCGCAGAGCGGCCACGTCGAAGGGCAGAGAACCCGCACGCACCCGAGTATCCAATGCAAATAGCGCCGTGACAGAACACCTCGATGGGCACGCCAGTAGCGCAAAGCGTCTCAATCTCTGCCACGCTCAGCTCGCGCGCAGTCGTCACGCGCTCAACGCCCAACTCCTTGGCAGCCAACTGCACGGCACCCTCGCTATGAGCGCCCGCCTGAGTGGACAGGTGAATCTCGACCCCCGGAATCGCCGCACGAAGCGCACAGGCCAGCCCGGCATCGGCCACAATCAACGCATCGGCACCCAACGCGCGCGCATGCGCCCCCAACGCCACGGCGTCGGCAAACTCATCATCGAACACGAACACGTTGAGCGTCACGTACACACGCACGCCATGGGCATGGGCCACGGCACAACCGCGCGCGAACTCATCATCGCTAAAGCCATGCGCGCTCACTCGAGCGTTGAATCCGTCCAGCCCCGCATAGATGGCATCGGCACCCGCCGCAATCGCCGCGAGCATCTGGTCAAGTCCGCCAGCAGGCGCCAGCAGTTCGGGCAGCGCCACTTCAGCCGCCGCCAACTCGCTTTCGCATTGTCCGCTCGATTCCATCGGCCGAATCGCCATCGGTAAACTCCTTGCCAAGGTGTGCTTTCACTCTGAAAATTGCTGCCAACCAGCATACACGAGGCCCCGCATGCCCCGATTGGTTTATCGTGTAATAACTTATGTCCATCCTGCCCGGTAGCATACCTGCCGCCTGGCACGACATACCAGGAGGTCAACATATGGGTCCTCGCCAACGACAGGGGCGCGGTCGCTCTAAGACGCATGCCCTTCCCATGATCTTGCTCTCGTTTTTGGGCTTTCTGCTTATCGCGGGCGTAGCGTTTGGCATCGGCATGATCGGCAATGTCAACCGCTGGCTGTCCGATCTGCCCGACTACACCGATGCCAACGCGTATCTGGTGAGCGAGCCCACCGACATCGTCGACTGCAACGGCAATACCATTGCGAGTTTCTACACGCAAAACCGCAAGTCCATCACCAAGGACCAAGTGTCCCCGTACGTGCTGCAGGGCACCGTCGACGTTGAGGACGAGCGCTTCTACGAGCACGGCGGCATCGACCTCTGGGGCATTGCACGCGCATCGGTGGCAACCCTCACCGGCGGCCACGAGGGCGCATCGACCATCACCCAGCAGCTGGTTCGCAACACCATCTTGCAGGAGGAGCAATTCGACTCGACCATCGAGCGTAAGGTGCGCGAGGCCTATATCGCCATCAAGATGGAGGATATGTACTCCAAAGACGAGATCCTCATGATGTACCTCAACACCATCTACTACGGCCATGGAGCATATGGCATCGAGGCCGCCGCCGAGACCTATCTGTCCAAAACCGCCGCCGACCTCACCCTGAGCGAGGCCGCGCTGCTGATCGGCCTTCCCAACTCGCCCTCGCAGTACGACCCCACGGTTAATCCCGACTTGGCGCTGTCCCGCCGCAACAAGGTTCTGGACAACATGCTGCGTCTGGGCCACATCACGCAGGAAGAGCACGATGCCGCGCAGGCTGAGCCCATCACGCTTAACGTGACCGAGATTTCGAGCAGTGGCGTCGATGTGTACTCTCAGCCCTACTTTGTCGCCTACGTTAAGCAGCTGCTTGAGCAGGAGTTCTCCACCGACGTGCTCTTTAAGGGCGGTCTGACCGTCAAGACCACCATCGACCCCACCATGCAGCAGGTGGCCGAGGAGGCCGTGCGCTCGCAGCTCGACACGCTTTCGCTCGACGGACTGGACATGGGCATGGTCGTCGTTGACCCCAAGACCGGCTACATCAAGTGCATGGTGGGCGGCTACGACTACAACGCCGACGAGAATCACGTGAACCACGCTACAGCAAAGCGCCCCGTGGGCTCCACGTTTAAGGCCTTTACGCTGGCAACTGCCATCCAAAACGGTATGAACCCCAACGTCACCCTCAACTGCAACTCGCCGCTCAAGGCCAAGGGCACCACGACCGAGGTGCAAAACTACGGCAACCAGAGCCATGGCAACATCACGCTTAAACAGGCAACGGCATACTCATCCAACACCGGCTACATTCAGGTGGCCGAAGCCATCGGCAATGACAAGATCATGTCGCTCGTCAAAAAGCTTGGCATCGATCCCGCCAAGGACAATATCGAGGACGTTCCCGTCATGACGCTCGGCACCGGGTCCATCTCACCGCTCGAGATGGCATCTGCCTACGCAACGTTTGCCAACGGTGGCTACTACCGTCAGCCCATCGCCATTACCGAGATCGACTCGCGTACCGGCTCGGTTCTGTACCAGCACACCGACAATCCCACGCAGGTGCTCACCGAAGGCGAGGCTGCCGCGGTTACCGATGTTCTATCCGGCGTCATGCAGGGCAGCGGCACGGGTGCCGCCGGCGCGCTGAACGTCAACCAGCCCTATGCCGGCAAGACGGGCACCACTGACAACACCACCAACCTGTGGTTCTGCGGCTTCACGCCGCAACTGGCATGCGCCCTGTGGACCGGTTATTCCGCAGGCGAGATTCCCATCCAAAAGTACGGTTCGGACCTGCTGGGCGACAGCACCAACCTGCCCGTCTTTAAGAAGTTCATGAACACCGTTCTTGCGGGCACCGAGCGCGAGGAATTCCAGACCGGAACGGCTCCCACGTACAAGAACAATAACGTCTGGAAGTTCTACGGCACAAACAACAAAAAGAAAGACGAAGAGGATAAAGACGAGGAAAAAGAAGAGGAAGAGACCACAACGACAACGACAACGACAACGACAACCACGACCACTGAAACCCCGGGCGGTAACACCACCGGCGATAGCGGTACGACAGGTGGCGACGGTGGCACGGGTGGCGATGGCGGCACGGGTGGCGACGGTGGCACGCCGACGCCTACCCCCGATCCTACGCCCACGCCCGACCCCTCTACGGGCCAGTAGACGCAAAGCGGCATCTGGCACCAAGGCGCCCGAGCAGCACGTACGCTGCTCGGGCGCTTCTTTATTTCGGCAGATGCCACAAGATGCCACGACGGCCCCGGCTGCAGGACCGATAGAGCAACGGGTGCCGGCATGCAAAAGGGCGCTGACCTTCGCCAACGCCCTCGGCAATTACCTATAGCAACAATCGGCACAGCAGCAGTGCCACGCATCCCCTACTTGTGAGAGTTACTCAGCTTGTTGATGAGCGCCTCAAGGCGTTCGCCGTCCTCGGCCGTCTGCGCAATGACCAAGATCGTGTCGTTGCCGGCAAGCGAGCCAAGCACGTCGGGCAGCTCCGCGGCATCGACCGCTGCGGCAATACCAGAAGCCGTACCGGGCTGTGCCTTGATCATAACCAGATTATCGGTGCGCAGTACGCCGGTAACCAACTCGGAAACCATGCGCTGCAGATGCAGGTCCTCGGCAAGGACATAGATGCCCTCGGGGAGCTTACGCAGTCCCATGTCCGCGATGTCGCGCGAAACGGTCGCCTGCGTGCAATCGAAACCCATGGCGCGAAGCTCGTCTACCAAAACGAGCTGCGTACGTACGTCCTTATTGCGAACAATATCTCTGATGGCATCCTGGCGCCCATTGCGTTTTTTGGCCATACAAAACCTCACTCCAAAAGATGGCGGAGACAATCACTTAGTGATTGAATAGTTTAGCGCTATTTGAGGGTTTTAGTGAATAAGAACGCATTTCGAAACAATTCCATGCAATTAATTTCGAAAATCACGCTACTAGACAGTCCTGACGCCCGAACGATTGAAAAAGGCCGCCAGATGCGTATACAACGCACACCGCATAGGCTTGGCACCAGCTATCGAACCATAGAGCAGACCTAGGCCACGATGATTGCCCTTAAGGGCCGCAACCATCTGACGGGTACGCTGTGCTTCGAGCATATCATGCAAACGGGCCGAACGCTCTATTGAAGACACCCCATGGGGGCTCAGACACAAATTTTCGATGCAGGCAACCAGGCTGGCGTAGTAATACCGCTGGCAGACCAGCTTCAACTGATCGCCACCGCCCGCGACGGCAAGCGAGTCGGCAAGCCTGTCGAGCGCCCCGATATCATCAGAAAGCCTGGCAAACATCGTGGGGTCAAACGTCTCCGTAATCGACGGCGCCACTGCATGAAAACGGGCACGGCCACATCCCGAAACGCGCTTTGCCTGCGAAAGCGAGAACGTCAAAAAAGACACCGTGCGAAACGCATCGCCATGCGCAAGGCACGCCTCAAAAAGGGCGCGATCATACAGCACGCCGGAGGTCTGTCGGATTAAACCACAGGAAACCAATTGGGTCAGGCAAGCCGCCCGGTCCTCATCTTCAGAAACGGATGTCGCGTCCAAAACTCGGGAATGACGTTCGCGGTGAACATCGTAGCGATCGAGCGAAACAGAGGGAAACACGATGTCAGCAGAAGCGTCGCAGGAGCTTTCGACCATCTGCGAAAGGGACTGCGGCGCAAACCACTCATTGGCATTCATCGCAATGATCTGGGAGCCGCGCGAAGCCGCAAAGCCGGCACGCAGGCAGGCGCCAGGCACTGGGTCCTCAACATCAATCAAATCAATATGAATGTCTCTGTCGGCAGCCACTTCAAGCGAATGGCGCACACCAGCTACCACGCCGCGGCAAACGACGACAATCTGCAAATCGTAGAGGTCTTGGTTCTGGATGCTCTCGAGAGCACGCATCGTATAACTGGGCGAACCCTCAACAATCAGGATCACCGAAAGTCGCGGATGCGAACCACGTCGAACCAAGTTTTCCGTCCTCTCGACAGCCAGTAACAAACTGCCGTTCATGGTACACCCCGTCAATTAATGCGGATGGTCGCCCGTCGCGATGCACGTCAAGAACAGATGTTGCACACGCCCCGCTCACAGGCACTGCACACAAAGATTGCCGTCAGGCAGCCACTTCCCTAATCGAGCACCACAAGCTCGGTGGGGTCGTAGTCCACGCCCATAAAGGTAAGACCGCATGCGGGCGCCGTAGGACCGGCAGCGGAGCGATCGCAGGCATCAATTACCTCGCGCATCCACTCGGGATCGCGGCGATGCATGCCGATCTCGACAAGGGTGCCCACAATGGTTCGCACCATCGAATGCAAAAACGCATTGCCCTCGATGGTAAACGTGAGGATGTCCTCGCCAAAGGCGACCTCATGGCCAAACTCGGCACGCATTACGCAGCGGTGCGTAGGTTTGCCCACGGCAGAGGCGACCTTGCAAAAGCTCTTAAAGTCCTGCTCGCCCAAAAGCGTAGGGCAGGCGGCCGCCATCGCATCGACGTCGAGGGGATAGCGATGCCACCACACTGCACCGCGTGACAGCACGGGCCGCGCATCACGGTCGGCAATGCGATAGGTGTAAGTGCGAGAGCGCGCGTCAAAACGTGCAGAAAAGCCCTTACGAGCCTTGTAGACCTCGTTTATGGCGATATCTTTGCCCAGGAGGGCATCCATAGCCCTCAGCCACCTACGGCGCGTATACGCAAGCTCAGCGTCCGTTACGGGCAAGCTGATGTATTGGGCCACCGCATGAACGCCGGCATCGGTACGCCCCGCGCACGTCAGATCGATTGGGCGGCGCAGCAACGTCTCGATTGCACGGCGTAGCTCGCCCGCGACCGTCGTCTGGCCCGGCTGCTCGGCAAATCCGCTATAGGAGGAGCCATCGTAAGCCACGCGAAATACAAGGGTGGCGTCAAGCTCGGGGGTCGAATTGAAATCAGACGGCGCAGTCATGGGCGCTCCCAACAAACTAGCAACGGTATTGCGACAAAAAAAGAGGGGTACGCGAACGTACCCCTCGAATATAGCCTATGCAGACAGAATGTCTACTCAGCGGTCTCCTCAGCAGGAGCCTCCTCGACAGCCTCAACCTTCTTGGGAGCAGCGGCCTTCTTGGGGGCCGGAGCAGCCTTCTTGGCCTTAGGCGTGCAAGGCTCGGTGACGAGCTCCATGATAACGATAGGAGCGTTGTCGCCCTTACGGTTACCGAGCTTCATGATGCGGGTGTAACCGCCGTTGCGGTCCTGCCACATGCCCTGAGCAGCCTTGTCGAAGATCTCGGCAACGAGCTGCTTATCGCCGAGCTTGGCGATAGCCAGACGACGAGAGTGCAGGTCGCCCTTCTTGGCCCAGGTGATAATCGGGTCGACGACCGAACGCAGCGCCTTAGCGCGGGTCTCGGTGGTCTTGATGCGGTCGTTCTCGAAGAGGGCCTTAGCAAGGCTCTTCTTCATGGCCTTGGTGTGGCTCGCATCGGTGCCGAGCTTCAGGCCCTTCTTAACGTTGTGACGCATGGTCTAGTTTCTCCTCAAATATGCGAAGCATTAAGCCTTCAGGCTCAGGCCCATGGACTCAAGCTTGTCCTTCACTTCCTCGATCGACTTAACACCGAAGTTACGGATGTTGAGCAGATCGTTCTCCGAGAACTCAACGAGCTGACGGACCGAGTGAATGCTGGCGCGCTTAAGGCAGTTGTAGGAACGGACGGAAAGGTCCAGGTCCTCGATCTGCTTGTCCAGCTCGGCGTTGTCGTTGGTGACCTCGGGAGCGAAGATCGAAGCCTCCTCCTCGACCTCGGGGGTCTCGGCAAGGTTCATAAAGGCGGCCATATGCTGGTTGATGATATTGGCAGCCTGGACCACGGCGTCGCGCGGGGCGATGGAACCGTTGGTCTCGATCTCGAGGACAAGGCGGTCGTAGTCGGTATGCTGGCCGACACGGCAAGCCTCAACGAGCTTGGCGCAACGGGACACCGGCGAGTACAGCGAGTCGACGTTGATCACACCGATGGGATCGTTGTCACGCTTGTTAGCCTCGCCAGAGACATAGCCGCGGCCATAGCCGATGCGCATGCTCATGGTGAGATGGCCACCCTCGGTGAGCGTAGCAATGTGCTGCTCGGGGTTGACCAGCTCAAACTCGGACGGAATAAAGAAGTCCGCACCGGTGACCTCGCAGGGGCCGTCAACCGAGATGGTGGCGGTCGCCTCGTCGGTCGTGCCGAGAGCCCTGAAGACAAGACCCTTGACATTCAGGACGATGTCGGTGACATCCTCGACCATGTTAGGGATGGTCATGAACTCGTGCTGCGCACCATCGATCTGAATGGCCTCGACGGCGGCACCCTCGAGCGAGGACAGAAGAACACGACGAAGCGAGTTACCCAGCGTATCGCCGTAGCCACGCTCGAGCGGCTCGACGGAGACACGAGCAGAGGTCTCGTTGATCTCTTCGACCTGAACCTGAGGCCTAATGAATTCTGACATGTATTACCTCCAGCCTCAGCAGCCCGGATGGACTACTTAGAGTAGAGCTCGACGATGAGCTGCTCGTTGATATCACCGCTGATCTGCTCACGCGTCGGCAGAGCGAGCACGTTACCAGACAGCTTCTCGATATCGACCTCGAGCCAGCCAGGGACCTCAAAGCGCTCGGAGGAAATCAGGGCCTCCTTGATGGGGAGGAGGTCACGGAACTTCTCGCCGACAGCGACGACGTCGCCGGCCTTGACGCGGTAGGACGGGATGTCCACGCGCTTGCCGTTCACGGTGAAGTGACCGTGACGGACGGACTGACGAGCCTCTTTGCGGGTGCGGGCGAAGCCAAGACGGAAGACGACGTTGTCGAGGCGAGACTCAAGGATGATCATGAGGTTCTCACCGGTGACGCCGTTCATCTTACGGGCCTTGTTGAAGTAGCCGTGGAACTGCTTCTCCAGAACGCCATAGATGAACTTGACCTTCTGCTTCTCACGCAGCTGCATGCCGTACTCAGATTCCTTGCGACGGCGCTTGGGCTGACGGATAGATTCCTTCTTGCTGCTGTAACCGAGCTCAGCGGGATCGATCCCGAGCTGACGGCAGCGCTTAAGAACAGGAGTCCTGTCGATTGCCATATTGATACGATCCTTTCAGTTACACGCGGCGACGCTTCTTGGGGCGGCAGCCGTTGTGCGGAATGGGGGTCTTGTCCTGGATGCTCGAGACCTCGAGGCCAGCAGCCTGGAGGGAGCGGATGGCGGTCTCACGACCGGAGCCGGGGCCCTTGACGAAGACGGAAACCTTCTTCATGCCGTGCTCCATGGCCTGCTTGGCAGCAGCCTCGGCAGCCATCTGGGCAGCGAACGGCGTGGACTTACGGGAGCCCTTGAAGCCCACCTGGCCAGCCGACTTCCAGGAAATGACGTTGCCCTGGGGATCGGTGATCGAAACGATCGTGTTGTTGAACGTAGAACGAATGTGAGCCTGGCCCACGGAAATGTTCTTACGGTCCGCGCGCTTCAGACGGGCAGCGCGAACGTTCTTCTTAGCAGTAGCCATCTATCTAGCGCTCCTTATTTCTTCTTCTTAGCACCGATCTGACGCTTCGGGCCCTTGCGGGTACGAGCGTTAGTGTGGGTGCGCTGGCCGCGGACCGGGAGGCCCTTGCGGTGACGAAGGCCGCGGTTGCAGCCGATGTCCATAAGGCGCTTGACGTTCTGGTTGCGCTCACGGCGGAGGTCGCCCTCAACCATGATCTGATTCTTATCGATATAATCGCGGATGGCGTTAACCTCATCCTCGGTGAGGTCCTTAACGCGCGTGTCCACGTTAACGTTGCACTCGACGCAAATCTTCGTCGCAGTGGTGCGGCCGATGCCGTAAATGTAGGTCAGACCGATCTCAACGCGCTTCTCACGCGGGAGGTCGACACCATTAATACGGGCCAACGTAGTCTCCTCTCTTAACCCTGACGCTGCTTATGACGGGGGTTCTCGCAAATGACGAGGACCTTGCCATGGCGCCTAATGATTTTGCACTTATCGCACATCTTCTTGACCGAAGGACGTACCTTCATCGTTCTTCCTTTCGGTAGCGCTCAAACTACTTCCCTACTATCTACTCGCCCAGCCGCAGGCGTTTAAAACTATGGCTGGTCTTCACACGCAAACCGACCGTAGGTTGAGCTAAGCCTGCAGTCGGAAAAGAGCGTGTATGCGTGTCGCTATTTATAGCGATAGGTGATGCGACCGCGGGTCAGGTCGTACGGGGAAAGCTCCACGACAACCCTGTCACCGGGGAGAATGCGGATGTAATTCATTCGGATCTTGCCAGAAATGTTGCACAGAACCGAATGACCGTTCTCGAGCTCGACCTTAAACATGGCGTTGGGCAGCGGCTCCTTTACCGTACCCTCGAGCTCAATTGCGTCTTCCTTCTTCACAAGCAATCATCTTTCTCTAGAAAACGACAGCGATTGAGTATTCTACAATACGCATGCACGTATCGTAATATCTTCGTAATGGCTCCACAACTAAGTGAAACTTGTTACATTTGAAATGTAAAACAAAGCCGTTTCCTGATGCCCAAGATCGCCTTGAAATGAGAAGGCATAGACCTTGGGGTCATGCCTTCGAAATTGAAAGGCGAGGTTGGGCATCAGGGGGCGGCGACTTTTACATTTCACCGCCTTGCAAGGAGCACCAAGCACCTTGCGCGTCGGTGGTGAGAATCACCGGTCCGTCATCGGTAATGGCGACGGTGTTCTCATAGTGCGCGGCGGGCAGGTGGTCGTTGGTCGTGACGATCCAACCATCGGAGCCCGTGCTCACATGATTGGATCCCATCGTGACCATCGGCTCGATGGCAATGACCATACCGGCCTGGAGACGAACGCCCCTCCCCTTCTTTCCATAATTTGGAACGTTGGGGTCCTCGTGCATCACATGGCCAATACCGTGCCCCACATAATCGCGAAGCACGCCATAGCCGTGAGACTCGGCGAGGGACTGGACGGCATAACCAATGTCCCCAATATGGTTACCGGGAACAGCCTGCTCGATGGCAGCCTTAAGGCAATCTCGCGTAACCTCGCACAGGGCCTTGGCCTCGGGCGTAGGGGTACCGACGAAAAACGTCCAAGCGTTATCGCCGACCCAACCGTCGACAACGGCTCCCGTATCGATGGAGATGATATCGCCATCACGCAGGATCATGTCGGGATTGGGAATACCGTGCACCACGGCATCGTTAATCGATGCACAGATGGTACCGGGGAACCCGCCGTAGCCCTTAAAGGCCGGGGTGCCACCATGCATGCGGATAATCTGCTCCGCAAGCTGATCAAGCTCAAAGGTCGAAACACCAGGGCGAACCATGGCCCCAACGTGGCGGAGCGCCATCTTAGATAGCGCTCCTGCCTTCTTCATCTGCTCGATTTGCGTTGCAGACTTAATCTTGATCATAGACCGAGAGCCTCTTTGACATCCCCGTACACGGTCTCGCGAGCCTGGTCACCGTTGACCGACTTGAGCAGACCCTGGCCACGATAGTAGTCGACGAGCGGACTCGTGGACTTCTCGTAGACGTCGAGACGGTTCTTGATGGTCTCCGGCTTGTCGTCGTCGCGCTGATACATCTCGCCACCACACTTGGGGCAGGTAGCATCGGCAGCGGTGCCGGTGTAACCGCAGGCGCGGCAGGTGCGACGCGAAGACAGACGGTCGATGATGACCTCGGGGGCCACGTCGACCAGAAGGGCGCAGTCAATCTCGCGACCCATGGCGGAGAGCTCGGAATCGAGCGTCACAGCCTGGGCAGTGTTGCGCGGGAAGCCATCGAGGATGAAGCCCTGCTGGGCGTCATCGGCGGCAAGGCGCTCCTTGACAAGGTCGATAACGAGCTGGTCGGGAACGAGCTCGCCGGCGTCCATGTACTTCTTAGCCTGAATACCAAGCTCGGTGCCACCCTTGACGGCAGCACGCAGCAAGTCGCCCGTGGAAATGTGAGCGACGCCGAACTCGGCGACGAGCTCCTGTGCGACGGTGCCCTTACCGGCACCCGGAGCTCCGAGCAATACGAGGTTCATGAGCAATCCTCCTCTAGCCTATTTAAAGAATCCATCGTAATCATACATCTTGATCTGGCCTTCGAGCTTATCGACCGTGTCGAGCACGACGCCGACCATGATGAGGATGGACGTGCCGCCAAATGCCTGGATCAGATGGTTGCCCGTGAAGGAGAAGATAATCGAAGGCACGATGGCGATGAGCGCCAAAAAGACAGCGCTGGGAAGCGTAATCTTGTTGAGCGCGTTCTTGATGTAGGCCGCGGTAGCCCTGCCCGGACGGACGCCCGGAATAAAGCCGCCCTGCTTCTTAAGGTTGTCGGCCGTGTCATCGGGGTTGAACACCATGGAGGTGTAGAAGTACGCGAAGAACACGATGAGGACAACATTAAGCACCCAGTTGAGCCAACCGGTCGAAAGCGCAGAGGCAACTGCCTGAATCCAGCCGATGCCGGGGAAGAACACAGCAATCTGAGCCGGGAAGTACAGCAGCGCCGAAGCGAAGATGATCGGCACGACGCCCGCGGTGTTGACCTTGATGGGCAAGTAGGTGGTCTGGCCACCCATCATGCGACGGCCCACGACGCGCTTGGCGTAAGAGACCGGGATGCGGCGCTGGCCGCGCTCAAGGAAAACGATCAGCGGGATGACCAGCAAGATGATGGCGCAGATGATCACCATGGTGATGATGCCACCGGCGTTACCCTCGGTGCTGGAGAAGATCGCCTGCGGAAGACCGGCCATGATGTTCGCGAAGATAATCAGCGACATGCCATTGCCGATACCGCGCTGGGTGATGAGCTCACCAATCCACATGATCAGCATGGCGCCCGCGGTGAGCGTACCGACGATCATGAGGTCAAAGATGATCTCGGGAGCACCGGCACCGTTGAAGCTAATGCCGAAGCTCTTAAAGAGGAAGAGGTAACCCACGGAGTTGAGGATAGCCAGAGCCAAGGTGAGGTAACGAGAATACTGCGTAATCTTGGTCTGACCGACCTCGCCCTCGCGGGCAAGCTCATGCAGGGAAGGCACGACGGCCTGGAGCATCTGGAGGATAATCGAGCTCGTGATGTACGGCATGATGCCCAAAGAGAACACCGAGACATAGCTCAACGCGCCACCAGAGAAAAGATTCAGGAGGGCCATAGCACCTGCGGCGACCGAGTTGCTCCCGGTCGAGAAAAGGCCCAGCATCCCCTGGAAGGGAATGCCGGGCACAGGAACGTGCGCACCAATGCGGTACACGACGAGCATAGCTATGGTAAAAAGAATCTTTTCGCGCAGTTCTTTGATGCGGAAAGCATTCTTAAGACCATTTAGCACGGCAGCTCGACCTTTCCGCCGGCGGCCTCGATCTTGGCCTGCGCAGAGGCGCTGACCTTGTCGACCTTGACCGTGAACTTCTTGGTGAGCTCACCATTGCCGAGCACCTTAACGGGCTCGAACTCGCTCTTGGTGATGCGAGCGGCCTTAAGAGCGGCACCGTCGATCACAGCGCCGTCCTCGAACTTACGCTCGAGACGCTCGACGTTGACAGCGGTGTACTCGATACGACGGGGGTTGCGGAAGCCCGGAAGCTTGGGTAGGCGCATAGCCAGCGGAGTCTGGCCACCCTCGAAGCCGGCACCCTTGGTGCCACCAGAGCGGGAACCCTGGCCCTTCTGGCCGCGGCCAGAAGTGGTGCCGTGACCCGAAGAATTGCCACGGCCGACGCGCTTGCGGTTCTTGGTGGAACCGGGCGCGGGAGTAAGATCGTGAAGCTGCATTTGCTACTCCTCTACAATCTCGACAAGGTGCTTGACCTTGAAGATCATGCCGCGGACGGACTCGTTGTCAGCAATCTCGCGAACCTCGCGGATCCTGTGGAGACCGAGGGCACGGACAGTACGGACCTGGTCCTGCTTGCAACCGTTGGTGCTGCGGACCTGCTTGATCTTGATGGTGTCAGCCATGCTTAGTTCTCCTTACCGACGAACATCTCGGAGACCGTCAGGCCACGGCGAGCCGCGACGTCCTCAGGGCTGGAGAGCTCCTTGAGGCCCTCGACGGCAGCCTTGATGATGTTGAGGCCGTTGTCGGTACCGAGGGACTTGGACAGGACGTTCTTGATGCCAGCAAGCTCAAAGAGGGGACGCACAGCGCCGCCGGCGATAACGCCGGTACCCTCGACAGCGGGCTTGATGATGATGCGGCCGGCACCAAAGTGGCCGAGAACCTCGTGCGGGATGGTGCCCTCTTCGGTCACCGGCACGTGGAACATGTTCTTCTTGGCATCGAGAGACGCCTTGGAGATGGCCAGGGGCACCTCAGCGGACTTGCCCATGCCAACGCCGACGTTGCCCTTGCCGTCGCCAACGACGACGAGAGCGACGAGGCTCATGCGACGACCACCCTTGACGGTCTTCGACACGCGGTTGATGTAAACGACGCGCTCCTCGAACTCGGAGGCCTCGCGCTGCTGCTTCTGATTACGAGCCATGTGCTACATACCTCCTAGAACTCGAGACCGGCGGCACGGGCACCGTCGGCGAGGGCCTTGACGCGGCCATGGTAGATACGGCCACCGCGATCGAAGGCGACCTTGGTGATGCCGGCCTCGATGGCGCGCTTGCCAACGAGCTGACCGACCTTCTCCGCAGCCTCCTTGTTCGAGGTGTGGGTGCCCTTGAACTCGGCCTCGAGGGTCGAGGCAGAGACGAGCGTCAGGCTGGAGCCCTTGCTGTCGTCGATGATCTGGGCATAGATGTTGGCGTTAGTACGGGTCACGCGAAGACGCGGACGCTCGGAGGTACCCGAGACCTTGCCGCGAACACGACGCTGACGACGCTTGAGGCCTTCCAGCTTCGCCTTATGCTTGTTCATACGTAAACTCCTAAAAAGGTTGATCTTGCCAGCACCTGACGGGGTGCTGGTCTTATGCGAGTGAGTCGGTTACGACTACTTGGCGGCCTTACCCAGCTTGCGGCGGATGTGCTCGCCAACGTAGTGGATACCCTTGCCCTTGTAAGGCTCGGGAGGACGATGGCCGCGAATCTCAGCGGCGATCTGACCGACCTGCTGCTTGTTGATACCCTTGACGTTCACGTGGGTGTTGTCGGGAACCTCGAAGGTGATGCCCTCAGGAGCCTCGACGATCACGGGGTGCGAGAAGCCCAGGGAGAACTCGAGGTTCTTGCCCTTCTGCTGCACGCGGTAACCGACGCCGGCGAGCTCGAGCTTCTTCTCGAAGCCCTCGGAAACGCCAACAACCATGTTGTGGATGAGGGCGCGGGTGAGGCCGTGGCGGGCACGGGTCTCACGCTCGTCGTCGGGACGGGAAACGGTGAGGACGTTGTCCTCGACGTTGATAGCGAGCTTCTCAAAGACATCGAGCTCGAGCTGGCCCTTGGGGCCCTTGACGACAACGTTGTTGCCGTTGACTGCCACTTCGACTCCGGCGGGAATCTGGACAGGCTTATTACCGATACGAGACACGGTGATCTCCTTTCCTTCTACCTACCGAGCGAATTACCAGACGTAAGCGATGATCTCGCCGCCGACGTTGTGCTTGCGAGCATCGCGGTCGGTCATGACGCCATGGCTGGTGGAAATAATGGCGGTGCCAAGGCCACCACGGACGCGGGGCATGTCGGCAACGCCGGTGTACTTACGCAGGCCCGGCTTGGAAATGCGGCGGATGCCGTTGATGACCTTAGCCTTCTTGGGACCATACTTAAGCGTGATGTGCAGAGTCTTCTGGGGAACGGTGTCCTCGACATCGTAGCCCTCGATGTAGCCCTCCTCGTGCAGAACACGAGCGATCTCGACGAGCTTCTTGCTGCTCGGCATGGAGACCGTGGCCTTGTTCACAGAGTTAGCGTTACGGATGCGCGTAAGCATATCTGCGATCGGGTCTGTAAGGTTCATACAGATTCTCCTTCGTTCTTGATGAACACGTGCTCTTGGTTCTTCGCCGCCCTTAACGGCAAAGCCTTTTTAGCGCGTTTTCCCTGTTCCAAACTGATGCTTGAAACGCTGGTAGTGACTTACCAGCTGGCCTTCTTAACGCCGGGAAGCTCGCCCTTGAGTGCAAGCTCGCGGAAGCAGACACGGCACAGGCCGAACTTGCGGTACACAGAGTGCGGACGGCCGCAGCGCTGGCAGCGCGTGTACTCACGAGTAGAGAACTTCTGCTTGCGATTGCACTTGACGATCATCGATGTCTTAGCCACTTATATCCTCCTCACATAGAGTATTGTTCGCCCCAAGCGCCGCCCCCTTGTGGGAACGGCGCTTATAGGGCAGGTGAACCTATTTCTTGAACGGGAAACCGAAGGCGTCCAGAAGGGCCTTGGCCTCCTCATCGGTATTGGCGGTGGTCACGAAAGTGATGTCCATACCGCGCTGGTGATCGACGGAGTCGAAGTCGATCTCGGGGAAGATGAGCTGCTCGGTGACGCCCATGGAGAAGTTACCACGGCCGTCGAAGCTCTTGGCGGAGATGCCGCGGAAGTCGCGGATACGGGGGATCGCGACGGAGGTCAGACGATCGAAGAACTCCCACATACGGTCGCCACGCAGGGTAACCTTGCAGCCGATCGGCATACCAGCGCGCAGGCGGAAGGTAGCGATGGACTTGCGGGCACGGGTAATCATCGGCTGCTGGCCGGTGATGGCGCGCAGGTCGCGCACGGCACCGTCGATGGCCTTGGAATCGGTAGCGGCCTCGCCGACACCCATGTTCACGACGATCTTCTCAAACTTGGGGATCATCATGACGTTCTCGTACTGGAACTTGTCCTGAAGCTGCTGCTTGACCTCGTTGTTGTACTTGGTCTTCAGACGCGGCACATACTTCTCTTCTGCCATTGTTCACTCCTTCTTGGGGTTTTAAGCACGGGGCGTGGCCACGATGGGTTGTCCTCGTGCCTCCTGGCTGCATCCGCGCCGCTCATGGCATTTCGCGGTTTGGACTCGACGCAGCAGGAGCCGACAAAACAATCGGTACTATACGCGCATTGGGTGCGTATTTCCAGAAAAACCTCGTCTGCCTGCACAACTCCACAACTCCCCCGCACAAATGGATCCCGAAAAGCAGTTGCGGTGAAATAGGGACTGTTTGGCGGCCTAACAGGCTTAAACAATCCGTATTTCACCGCAACTTAGGTGGTCCATGGTGATAGAGAAACGAGAGTGGATTTTCGGACGCACGAGAGTGGATTATCGGACGCACAACACACGAGAGTGGATAATCTCCCACTTTTGGCCAAGATGCAGGCCAAAAGTGGGAGAAAAGCCACTCTCGATGGAGTCCCTCGTTTCTTGGGAGATTGCTTTGGCTGGAGCGTGCCGATTACTTGAGCGTGATGCAGGAGGCGAGGATGTTGGCGTAGTCTTCCACTGGCATGCCGAAAGCATCGTCTGCCTCGAGCTTGTATGAGCCTTCTACCGGATGGGCCGATCCACCTGAAAGCCAAACTGAGTAACCTTCCGACGTTTTCCCTAGATCTCTAAAGAAAACAGGCCCGAAACCACCCAAGCTGTTATCGTGCACGATAATGGTAAAATCCGCGGAGTGGTCATCTTGATCCGCACCGGTCCTATGAACCCTGAACCACTTGGCAAATGAGCCGGATGCCTGACTTTCGGTGACCTCGTAATCATCAATAGGGAACCAGTCGGGAAGAACCATAGTGAAGTAGTCCGTATCGATGGTTCTTGCCTGTCTTGCCTCTTCTGCCTGGCGCTTGGCTTCTTCCTCGGCTTGCTTGGCGGCTACGGCGTCATCGCGGCGCTTGGTTGCCGCTTGGGCCAATGCATCGACATCAAAGGAAAAGCCAGCCTTCCTGGCGCCCGCGTCTTCCTCGGCATATTTCTTGGCGGCGGCAATCTCGTCGTCGGTCACCTCGGTTGCCTCGACCGGAGCGAGCGAAACGTTGCCGGCATCGATGCTCTTTTTGCCCTCCGCCTTCTTGCTAACCTTGACGTCGACCTTTTCGCCCGGCACGGCATAGATGGTGCCATCGGCTGCAATGGGCGAGGCTGCGACCTCGGCCTTATAGCTGCCGCGACGGAGCTCGACGCCCGCCCCCGTGCTGTCGACATAGCGAACGACGTCAACCTTCTTGCCGCGCGCCTCCTTGCCGGTGATGTGCAGCGGCAGCCTGCTCGCGCCGGCCGATGTGTCCCACCCCTCGGCCGAGACCGTAAACCGCACGGCGTGCTTTGCGGCGAGGGCCTCTTGCTCGGCCGCCTCGCGCGCCTGCTCGGGTGCATAGATACCAAAGTAATAACCGGCTCCGCCACCCACGGCGAGCAGCGCCACCACGACGGCAGCGATGATGAACGGCTTCTTGGAACGCTTGGGGCTGGACGCGGCAGCCTCAGCCGCCATGTCGACTTGATGCGACCCGGTAGGTGCTGCGGCATTAACGGGCGATGGGTTCGCCCCTCCCGTTTGCACTTGATCATCTGGCACGACGGATGCGCCGCATACGGCGCAGAACTGGGCTCCGTCCTCGATTTTCGACCCACAGTTTCGGCAGAACATCCAAGCTCCCTCGTTCGGTACCCGTTCAAGACGGGCATGCTTGAGCGCCCACGCGCATGGCGGAGCGCAATCTCTTCTAAGCATATGCTAGGAGCGAATTGTCAAACGTTGTTGCGCAACAATGCCGGGTAAAGCCTCAGCATCCAGCCATCCCCAAATAAGTTGCGGTGAAATAGGGACTGTTGAACGGCTTAACAGGCTTAAACAATCCGTATTTCACCGCAACTTATTGGTGGGGATACGGCTAGCGCTTGCGGGGGACGAGTTTGGTGCGGCGCAGGTGGATCATCTCGGCGGCGATGGAGATGGCGATCTCCTCGGGGTCCTCGGCCTCGATGGCGACACCGATCGGCAGGTGCAGCTCGTCGATCTGCTCCTGCGTAAAGCCCTCCTGCTCCAGGCGGGCACGCACAAAGGCCGTCTTGCGGCGCGATCCCAGGCAGCCCAGGTAGGCAGGCTTGGCGCGCATGGCCTGAATCACCACGTCTATATCGGACTTGTGACCCGCCGTGGCGACGACCACCAGGTCGCGCGGGCCGATGGGGCACTGCTTGCTCAGGTTCTTGTAATCGACCAGGCGACGATCGTAGACACCGGGCACCCATTCGGGGGTCAGCGTGCCGGGGCGGTCGTCGCAAGCCACGACGGCAAAGCCCGCCGCCGTGAGCACGCGCGCCGTCGCGGCGCCCACGTGGCCGCAGCCAAAGATGTAGGTCAGGCCCTCGGGGCAGAGCGTCTCGATGTGCGCCGGGGGAATCTCGGAGGCGGCGTTGGTGTAGGTGACCTTACTCCCCTCCTCCACCAGCGAAAGCCCGGGGCAGCCCGCAATGGTGCGGCGCGATTCCTCGCCATGGTACTCGGCCACATCGCCCTCGAGCGCGCTCGCGATAAACGGCTCAAAGTCGATGACGAAGTCGCCGATGCGCCGATAGGCCAAGACGTCGGCAATTTCCCGGAACAACGGTGCCCGGGTCTCATCCAGATGCAAGTAGCACAGGCAGATGGCTCCGCCGCAGATCATGCCGGTATCGGAGCTCTCGCCGCCCATGGTGTAGCGGACCAGACGCGACTGTCCCGCGCTCAGGAGCTCGCGCGCCTCGTCCAGCGCAAAGAGCTCAATCTTGCCGCCGCCGATGGTGCCCGTTTGGCTGCCATCGGCAAAGACGGCCATCCAAGCGCCCACGCCGCGCGGCGATGACCCTGCCGTGCCGGCAACTACCACCAACTCGCACGTCTTACCAGCCTTCAGAGCGCCAAGCGCAGCATTCACCACATCGAGCTTTTCCATTGCAATTTCCTATCCCTGGAATACACCGGTGAGCATGGCGAGCGCCTCGAGTACACCGCCGCCGACCGACGTCGCCTTGTCCGAAATATAGTTGATATAGCTGGCATCGCCACGCGGATCGACATCGGCACATTTAAAGCCCTCAGTCACCTGCACGCCGTTCGCCAAAAGCCCGCGCAGACAGCCATCTATCTGCGTGCACATGGGCGTATCGCCCGCGTAGCCGATCACGTCTCCGGCGCTCACGATGTCGCCGATTGCGCGGTCGGACCGAAACACGCCGGCGGCGGGGCTGTGGATAACGCGCTCCTTGCCATAGCCGGCGATAATGCCCGGCACACCCGTGTTGGGTTGGGGCGAGCCCTGGGTGATGACGCGGCCGAGGAAATGACCGCGCATGGTCTCGACCACGGCGTCGCAATCGACCGGCGCGGTAAAGCCCGGCCCCACGGCGATGACGACAGGCGCCATATCGCGCGTGGTACCCAAGTTGCGCTTAGCCAAAATCGCGTCGACCACAGCCGCGGGTTTCAACTCGCCGAGCATCTTGGCCTGGGGGTCCACCACAACGGCGACGTCTCCGGCCTCGGTAATCGCAAGCGCCTCAGCCGGCGTCTGTGCCAAGCGAGCGCGAATGCCTTCGACCTCGACCTCGCCCAGGCGAATGGCCTCGCAAAAACTGATTGTGCGGCGGATGCACGTGGGAACCGCGATATCGGCCATAACGACCGACACGCCGGCGCGCACCAAGCGAGCGGCGACGCCCGTGGCGATATCGCCGGCACCGCGAACATAAACGAGCATTCCCGGGGCACCTCCCTGTGCTACGGTTTGAGCAGAGCAAAAGCGGTTCGACCGCTACTCTGATGATTATTTATTATCACAGTATTATACGGCGGTGAACAGATGGAAACGACGAGCGGAAACCTTGCCTCCGCGCTCAAGATCGAGCCGGGCATTACCGCAATTATCGGCAGCGGCGGCAAGTCGACCTTGCTGAAGACGCTGGGCCTTGAGCTTATGCGCGCTGGCGGCCGCGTGCTCCTCTGCACCACCACGCACATGTTTCCCGTCGCCGGTGTGCCATGGGACGGGTCGAGCCGTCGCCTGGACGCCGCACCTTGGAAGCCGGGGGCCCTGCATGTTCCCGGCTGCACCTGCGAGGCCTGCGCGGGCATGAGCCGCGGAAGTATCTGCCAGGCGGGTGTTTTGGGCCCCGAGACGGGTAAGCTCTCCGCCCCCGCCGAGCCGCTCAACGAGCTGGCGCAGCGCTTTGACTATGTGTTGGCCGAGGCAGATGGCAGCAAGCGACTCCCGCTCAAGGCGCATGCCGCCTGGGAGCCGGTAATTCCCGCCGCCGCGGCAAACGTTGTCTGGGTCGTCGGCGCCTCGGGGCTGGGCAAGCCCGTCACCGAGGTTGTCCACCGCCCCGAGCTCTTCTGCGAGCGCTGCGGCTGCGAGCCCACCGACGCTGCCACCCCAGAGCGCGTCGCCATGGTGCTCAATGCCGAGCTGCGGATGCTGAACCTCAACAATGCCCGCATCATGCTCAACCAAGTCGATAAGCTCAGCGACCCCACGATGGCCGACCGCTTTGAGGCCGCCCTCGGCCGCCCCCTCATCGCCACCAGCCTCAAATAGCCGGCGCTGCCCCACCAGACCTATAAGTTGCGGTGGAATAGTTCCTGAAACGGCCTATTTGGCGGCTAAACAGGAACTATTTCACCGCAACTGCGAAGGGAATTCGGCGCCCTTCCTGCTAGCGGGGCACGTAGCGGCCGGGCTGGGCTCCGGTGGGCTCGCCGTCGCGCGCGGCCAGCACGCCGTTCACAAACACAGCCTTGGCGCGGCCATGTGCCTCAAAACCCTCGAGCGGCGTGTAGTCCACAGCCTGATGCTGCGTCGCGGCACTGATCGTCCAGCGCGCCTTGGGATCCCATACGCACACGTCGGCATCGGCACCCTCGGCAAGACAGCCCTTGCGCGGATACATGCCAAAGACGCGCGCCGGATTCTCGCTCATCAAGCGGCACAGATCCTCGGGACCCAGCTGTCCCTCAAAGCTCGTAGCGATCGCGACGGGGCGATGCTCCACACCGGGCCCGCCGTTGGGAATCGCGCGGAAGTCGTCGCGCCCGCGGTCCTTTTGCCCATGCAGGTTAAAGCTGCAGTGGTCGGTCGCAATCGTATCGATCTCGCCGGCCACAAGCGCCTCGCGCAGGGCTGCGCGGTCACCCGCATGGCGCAGCGGCGGGCTCATCACATACTTGGCACCCGCAAAGCCGTCCTCGCCCTGCTCCAAGTAGCACGTATCGTCGAGCATCAGATACTGAGGGCAGGTCTCGACATAGATATTCTTCTGCCCGCGCGCCTTGGCGGCACGGATGGCCTCGAGCCCCAGCTTGGTCGAAAGGTGCACCACGTTGACCGGTGCGTCGCCGGCCAGGTGCGCCAGATATAGCAGACGGCTCACTGCCTCGGCCTCACACACGTCCGGACGGCTGAGCGCATGCCCCTCGGGCCCATGAATCCCCTGCTCGTACACGCGCTTCTGCAGTTCATTCACCAACGTGCCATTCTCGCAATGCACGCACAGGATACCGCCCAGGCGCTTAAGCTCCTCCAGTACCTCGAGTGTCTCGGCATCGTCCAAGCGCAGATGATCGTAGGCAAAGTAGGTCTTGAACGACGATACGCCCGCCTCGCGCATGGCCGAAAGGTCGGCGCGGTTGCGCTCGTTCCACTCGGCGAGTGCCATATGAAAGGCGTAGTTGGCCGTGCAGGTTCCGTCGGCGCGGCGATGCCACTCGGCCAAGGCATCGGGCATAGTCACGCCGCGATCGGCCGTCGCGTAGTCCACGATGGTCGTCGTGCCGCCGCAGGCAGCCGCGCGCGTGCCGGTCTCAAAGCTATCGGCTGTCCAATCCATGCCGGTCCAGCACTGCATGTGCGTGTGGCCGTCGATAAAGCCGGGAAACACCCAGCAGCCCGCGGCATCCTCGACGGTATCGCCCTCGGCCGGCTCAATCGCCGTGGCGACCCGCACGATCTTATCGCCCTCCATAGCAAGATCGGCGCGGCGAAGTCCCTGTGGCGTCACGAGCGCGCCGTTTTTGATGATGATCATGTTGCTCCTTATTGATTAATACAGTTGGCCACGCGATCAAAATACGAGCAGGCAGCGATATGCTCCGTTATGCGTTGCTGTCCCTTGGCGGTATCGACGTCCCACAGCTCGTAGGCACGCGCCTCGACCAGCACCACGTCGATACGGCCCTTGAGGATCGAACCGCCGCCGTCCTTGCCCTCAAGACACATAAGCGCAGCGAACAGTTCCGCCGGGAAGAGCACCGGGCTCGAAGGCTCACCGTTGCACGCAAGACGCACCGGATGCTTGCGGCCACGCTCGTCAAACGCGCGAGCCATAGCCTCAAAAGAATCCGAACTCACGAGCGGCTGGTCGCCCGGCAAAAAGAGGCAACCTTTCCAGTTGCGTTCGACTCCCCACGAAAGGCCCGCACGGACGCTTTCGCTGCGCAGTTTGCCATCGTGCAGCACGCACGGGCAATGCTTGTCCTCGCAAATCTGGGCGACCTCGGGCCAACGCGTCGAAACCACAACGTCAAAGCCCTGGGGAACCGAATCGATGGTCCGGGCAATCAGCGGCTCGCCATAGATATCGGCAAGCATCTTGTTAGAGCCAAACCGCTTGCCCTCGCCCGAAGCCATAATGACGCAACCAAGTTTCATCTCCGCAAACCTCCCCTGGCTGCTTTGGACACCATAGTTGCTATACCCACCATACCAAGCTCACACTCCGTCGGAACAGGCACGCACTCGTTTTCCAGCGAACGACCCTTGGCTCTCCATAGCACAAAGGAGGGCACCCCGCGACGCAGGGCACCCTCCTCAATGGTGCAGATATGCCTACTCAGCGTCGCCGGTAAACGTGGTACCGGTCTTGCCGGCAAGACCGTCACGTGCCTTCTCGAGCAGCGTGATGAGCGCCGTGCGGCCCGGCTTGCTCTCGGCAAACGTCGAGGCGGCCTGGACCTTGGGCAGCATGGAGCCGCGACCGAACTCGTTGGCCTCGGACAGACGCTTTACGTCAGCCGCGGTCAGCGTGTCGAGCCACTGCTCGTGGTCGGTGCCAAAGCCAATGGCAACCTTCTCCACGGCCGTCAGGATAATCAGGGCATCGGCATCGAGCTGCTCGGCGAGCTTCTCGGCCGCAAAGTCCTTATCGATGACGGCGGCAGCGCCCTTAAGGTGGTTGCCTCGGGCCTTGGTGACGGGAATGCCGCCACCGCCGCAGGAGATCACCACGTGGTTGGACTCGACGAGCGACTTGATGGTGTCGAGCTCGACGATGTTCACGGGCTTGGGCGAGGCAACCACGCGACGGAAGCCCTGCTTCTCGTCATGGATGAACTGATAGCCGCGGTCGGCCTCCAGCTCCTTGGCCTCGGCCTCGCTCATCCACGGACCAATCGGCTTGACCGGGTCGGCAAAGGCCGGGTCGTCTGCCGCAACCTCGACCTGGGTGAGCACGGTGGCGACACCCTTGTCGATATTGCGGTCGAGCATCTCCTCGCGCAGGGCGTTTTGCAGGTCATAGCCAATGTAGCCTTGGCTCATGGCGCCGCAAACGGACAGCGGGCAGGGAATGTACTTCTGAGGGTTAGAGCGCGTGAGCTCGGCCATCGCGTTGGCGATCATGCCCACCTGGGGGCCGTTGCCATGCACGACGACGACCTCGTTGCCCTCCTCGATCAGGTCGACGATAGCCTTGGAAGTCGTCTTGACGGCCTCCATCTGCTCGGGAAGGTTGGCGCCGAGGGCGTTTCCGCCCAGGGCGACAACGATACGCTTAGCCATTTCTCAGCCCAGCTTTAGGCCTGGAACCAGCGGGCGGTGTTGCGCTCGTCGAGGGCCTTGAGGGTAGCGGCGGGATCGGCAACCTTCTGCAGGAACATCATGGCAGCGATGGCGTACGGCTTGTAGCTGGCCTCCTTGTACATGCCCACACGGTGCATGTCGAAGACGTCGGCGTTGACCTCGCCGTGCTCGCAAGAGACACCAGAGATGTCGGCGGGCAGCGGGTGCATAAAGATGGTGTCCTGGCCGTTGGCAGTCTTCTCCATGAGCTCGGTCGTGGAGCACCAATCCTGATGCGTAGCGTTCTGGGCGAGCAGCTCCTTCTCGAGCGCAGCGATGCCGGCGTCGTCGCCCTCGGCGTACAGATTGGTGCGCTTCTCCATGGCGGCAAACGGAGCCCAGCTCTTGGGGATCACGATGTCGGCGCCATCGAAGGCCTCGGCCATGGTGTTGACCTGCTTAAAGGTGGTGCCGGACTCGGCGGCGTAGCCCTTAGCGCGCTCGACGACCTCGGGCATGAGGTCGTAGCCCTCGGGGTGGGCCAGGGTGACGTCCATGCCAAAGCGGGGCAGCAGGCTGATCAGCGACTGCGGGCAGGACAGCGGCTTGCCGTAAGAGGGCGAATAGGCCCAGGTGACGGCGACCTTCTTGCCCTTGAGGTTCTCGAGGCCGCCAAACTCGTTGATGAGGTAGAGCATGTCGGCAGAGGACTGCGTGGGGTGATCGGAGTCGGACTGCAGGGAGATGAGCGTGGGACGGTGATCCAGAACGCCGTCCTCGTAAGCCTGCTGGACAGACTCGGAGACCTCGGCCATGTAGGCGTCGCCCTTGCCGATGTACATGTCGTCGCGGATGCCGATGACGTCGGCCATGAAGGAGATCATGGTAGCGGTCTCGCGGACGGTCTCGCCGTGAGCGATCTGGGACTTCTTCTCGTCCAGGTCCTGCAGCTCAAGGCCGAGCAGGTTGGCGGCCTTAGAGAAGGAGAAGCGCGTACGGGTGGAGTTGTCGCGGAACAGGGAGACGGCCAGGCCCGAGTCGAAGATCTTGGACGAAACGTTGTTCTCACGCAGCTCGCGCAGTGCGTCGGCGACGATGTAGAGAGCCTTGAGCTCATCGGTGGTCTTGTCCCAGGTGTGCAGGAAGTCGCTGCCGTACATACCCTTAAAATCGAGGCCGTTCAGCTGCTCGACGAGCTCGGTAAACTTGGCGTCCATGTAAATGTCCTTTCTAAAGGTGAAACGATCGCAATGAGTAGATGCGCTCCGGCATGCGCGTGTGGCTAGAACATGCAGAGCGCTATGACGAGGACCCGCCACCGTCGAGGAAGCATGGGAGATAACGACCGCGGGCCCCAAGTCAACAGGAGGCGCCGGGGGCATAAACTGCCCCCGGCTCAACAAGATCGAGGAATGGGACTAGTCGATCTTGTTGTTGGTCAGACCGGCGCGGAACACGGTGGCGTCGCCATCCGCCTGGCTCGGATCGTAGAGGTTCAGGGCAGCCACATACATGGCGGCAGCGGTGACCAGGTCGTCCTTGTAGGTGACCTCGTTGGGAGCGTGAGCCTGAGACTCGGCACCCGGGCCAAAGCCGACGCAGGGGATGCCATAGCGGCCCTGGATGGAAACGCAGTTCGTGGAGAAGGTCCACTTGTCGCACAGCGGACGACCGGTGCGCTTGTCCATGCTGGGCTCGCAGCCGATGCGCTCGTCACCGAACATGGCCTTGTGGGCGTCGACGAGGGCCTTGACGTGCGGAGCGGTCTCCTTGTTGATCCACGTGGGGAAGTAAGCCTCGGTCTCGTAGACCTCGCCGGTCCAGGACGGACGGTCGTACATGTACATGGAGACCTTCACGTCGTCGCCGTACTTCTTGGCGGCCGGCAGGTTGCGGATCTCGTCCAGGCAGGACTCCCAGGTCTCACCGGCGGTCATACGACGGTCGATGGAGATGGCGCAGGAGTCAGCGACAGCGCAGCGGCTGGGGCTGGTGTAGAAGATCTGGCTGACGGTGCAGGTGCCGCGACCCAGGAAGCGAGCGTCCTCGAAGTGCTCGGGGTTGTACTTGGGGTCGAGCATCTTGACGAGGCCCTTGATGTCGGTCGACTCGTCGCAGCCGTTGTTGTTGAGGGCGCGGACGTCGGCGATGATGTCGGCCATCTTGTAAATGGCGTTGTCACCGCGGTCGGGAGCGGAGCCGTGGCAGGAGGTGCCGTGAACGTCGACGCGGATCTCCATGCGGCCGCGGTGACCGCGATAGATGCCGCCGTCGGTGGGCTCGGTGGAAATGACGAACTCGGGCTTAATGCCGTCCTTGTTGTAGATGTACTGCCAGCACATGCCGTCGCAGTCCTCTTCCTGGACGGTGCCGACGACCATGATCTTGTAGCCCTCGGGGATGAGGCCCATGTCCTTCATCATCTTGGCAGCGTAGGTAGCAGAAGCCATGCCACCCTCCTGGTCGGAGCCGCCGCGGCCGTAGATGATCTCGTCGGTCTCGTAACCCTCATAGGGATCGGCATCCCAGTTATCGATGTTGCCGATGCCGACGGTGTCGATGTGAGAGTCGATGGCGATAATCTTGTCGCCCTCGCCCATAAAGCCCATAACATTGCCCAGGCCGTCGACCTTGACCTCGTCATAGCCAAGGCTCTCCATCTCGGCCTTGATGCAAGCGACAACCTCGCCCTCCTCGCAGGACTCAGAGGGATGGCTGATCATAGCGCGCAGGAAGCGAGTCATATCAGCACGATGGGACTCAGCAGCAGCCTTGATAGCGTCGAAATCGAGTTCTTTAGCCATAACAGTCAACCTTTCTACAAGGGTTTACCTACAGGTAGATATTTCAGATAGATCACTTGTGCCAAGTAGCGTGAGGTCGAGCACCCCACAAGCAAGTGGACGTAGGGTGGCGGAGCATATGTTTGCTCCGTCGCGAGTTCCGCACGCAAAGGAAAGCACTTAATGTGCTTTCCGTCTTGCGCAGGACTGTTCGAGCAGGGAGCAAATATATGCTCCGCCACCCGGACAGGTCAGGCCTGCTAACAGGTGGGGTACTCGCCCTCCCAGACGATGCGACGGTACTGATCCGGATCCGTGTCGCCCTCGGTGGAGAAGCAGAGCACGGAGCTCGTCTTGTCCAGGCCGATGAGCTCCTTGAGCTCGGCGTACTCGGGATCGAGCATGAGGGTCTCGACCAGGCCGGTGGTCACTGCGCCGGACTCGCCGGAGATGACGCGCGGGTCGCCCTTCTCGGGGGCGCCCAGGGTGCGCATGCCGCGAGCGGTGACCCAGTCGGGGCAGGACACGAAGGCGGTAGCGTGGTTGCGCAGGATATCCCAGCCCAGGATGTTGGGCTCGCCACAGCACAGGCCGGCCATGATGGAGGGCATGTCGCCGTCCACGATGCGCGGGTCGCCGTCGCCGGCGGCAGCGCCCTTGTACAGGCAGGCGGCCGGAGCGCACTCAACCACAACGAAAGTCGGCGGGTTATCGGGATACAGGTTGGTGAAGTAGCCCACCACGGCGCCGGCGAGCGAGCCTACGCCAGCCTGGACAAAGACGTGCGTCGGGCGGTTGATGGCCATCTCGCGCAGCTGCTCGGCAGCCTCGGAAGCCATGGTGCCGTAGCCCTCCATGATCCAAGACGGAATCTTCTCGTAGCCCTCCCAGGCGGTGTCCTGAACGATGACGCCGCGCTCGCAGGCGTCGGCCTCGGCGGCGGCCATGCGCACGCACTCGTCGTAGTTGACCTCTTCGATGGTCACCGTGGCGCCCTCGGCGGCGATGTTATCGAAGCGGGGCTTGGTGGAACCTTTGGGCATGTGCACGACGGCCTTCTGGCCCAGCTTGTTGGCAGCCCATGCCACGCCACGGCCATGGTTGCCGTCGGTGGCGGTAAAGAAGGTGGCCTGGCCAAAGTCCTTGGCAAGCTGATCGGAGGTCAGGTAATCGAAGGTGCAGTCGGCAACGTCCTTGCCGGTCTCGTCGGCAATATAGTTGGCCATGGCAAACGAGCCGCCCAGGACCTTAAAGGCGTTGAGGCCAAAGCGATAGCTCTCGTCCTTAACGCACAGGTTGGACAGGCCCAGGCGCGCAGCCTGACCGTCCAGGCGAGCAAGCGGAGTAACGGTATATTGAGGGAACGACTGGTGGAAGGCACGGGCCTTCTTCACGTGGTCGAGGCTCATGATTCCCAAGTGCTTGTCATCGCTCTTGGGCATCGTGTTGCCCGCCCACTGGATCTTATCGGCCATACGGTGAACTCCTTAAGTCCTCTCTTGCCGGCCCCCGCATACGCGTTTCAGCCCATTCCCATTCATGCGACTGAACTTTTATGTGGATGCCAAACAAAAAGTTTGTTAGCACTGTTCTATCACACTTTTTGATTGGCAAACCTAACAAATTGTTTGTTGCCGTAATCGGTACCTTTTCGCCGCCGAACGGTCACATAGCGCAGCGACGCTTTCGTTATTTGCGAACAAGTGGGGTTTATGGCAAAGTGAGCCCAAACTAATTTTTAGGAAGGCACCCATGACCCCCGCACAGATAGAGTTTTACAAGCGCCTTGCACACGGCCTGGCGCTTCAGTTTGGCCCCAACTGCGAAGTCGTCGTCCACGACTTGGAGACCGAGGACGTGGACCACTCCATCGTAGTGATCGAAAACGGCCACGTCAGCGGACGCAAACTAGGTGACGGTCCCAGCCATATTGTGCTTGAGTCCATGCACGAGGGCACCGCCGACGTGCACGACCGCGAGCCATACCTCACCAAAACCGCCGATGGCAAGCTGCTCAAGTCCTCGACCATCTTTATCCGCAACGACGAGGGCAAGCCCGTCGGCATTTTGGGCATTAACTTTGACATTACGCTCATGAAGGCTTTTGAGCGCTCGCTCGATGCCTTTACCGGCACCGGCGGCACGGGTTACACCGAGCCCGAGCCCATTACCAAAAACATCGGCGACCTGCTCGAAGACCTGCTGCGCGAGTGCGAACAGTTTGTGGGCAAGCCCGCGGCGCTCATGACCAAAGACGAGCGCATCCGCGCCATTGGCTACCTCGACCGTCGCGGCGCCTTCCTCATTTCCAAGTCGAGCGAGCGTGCCTGCGAGTTCTTCGGCATCTCAAAGTACAGCTTCTATAGCTACCTCAACGAGGCAAAGACTGCCGCCGGCGACAAGTAGGCAACTCGGCCGGATCGCCCCTCCCCTTTTGGGCGCGAGTTCTGGAATGCACGAATCCGAGAGTCGGCCGCTAGGCAAGTTCCATATAATCGATGAATGTGAGCATTTCGAAAGGATGGAACAAGATGGGGTCGAGCAACGCATCACGCAACTGCCGCGGAGGCACCGTTTCTGGCGCCAGGCATGCGAAACGCGCGTTTGACGAGGGCGAAGACGATCTGTTTGCGTTGAGCCTCGACGACGTGATGAGCGACCGCCCTTGGACCGCCGAGGAACTCATGGGCGGCGGAGCTCGCCCGACAAGTGCAAAGCCCGCACCTTCCGCCACGCCCGCATCGGCATCCGTGCCCGCGGACGACTTTGCCACCCGTCCCATCGTGCAGACAAAGCGTAAAGCCGCCCCTGCGCCCCGTCCTGCTAGCGATCCGTCCGAGACGGCGGCATTTCTCGCTGCAGCGGCACAGCGCCCCACGGCAGACAGCACGATTCGCTACGCTGCCCCGCAGCAGTCGGCATACACGGCTCCCGAGCCCGAGCTCGAGCCGCCTGTCATGGATCTGGATGATCTTTCCAACCGCCAGTTTGCCTTTGATTCCTGGGCGGCGGCAGATCTGGACGAGACCTCGGGCGGCATGCCGGCGCTCGACATTCCGGTAAACCCCCTGTTTGCGGCCGCCGAGGAACGCAACTCCGCATACGACAGCACCGCAGCATACGCCAACCGCCCGTACGAACAACCTCGCGCCGGCCGTATCGAAACCGAGGATTACGGCCAAACGTCGAGCGGCTATTCTCGCGACCCGTTTGCCGCCGCGCCCGCCCCCGATTACAACCAAGCGAGCGTAAGGGCAGCCTCGGCATCGTCGTATACCCACGGCACCGACGATAAGCGTGCTGCCGATTACCACACCGAAGAAGAACCGCCGCGCTTTTCGGAGTTTTCGCAGGCGGCAAAGGTTGTCTTTATCGCCATCATCATCGCTCTGCTCGGCGTGATCGCGTTTGAGGGATTCCAGCTATTCCGCGGCCCCACCGCATCCGAATCGGCAACGCAGCAAAAAGAGGACGACAACCAGTACCTGGACATCAACGCCCTCAAGGGCGACCCCAACAGCTAGGTTGGAACATAGGCTATGCCGCACCCCTGCTTACGTGCAGTTTTACATTTTTCCGTAATTTGGGCGGCTCGAATTTGACACTTTTCCGTACTTTTACATGGGCGATTTCGACACTTTTTCGTGTGTTGGCCGAATAATTGCTGTGTAATCAAGCGCCGCCTGCACATCATTTCGCAGGCGGCGCTTGATTTCTGTCCGCGCGCGCTGATAGACTTCCTCTTGCCCGCAAGGAGCGGGCACGTTTTATCCAGAGTCGGGGTAGAGAGTTGGCTCCATGATCCCGACGCCAACCGGCCAAGAGGCACGGTGGCCCTGCCAACATCGATGAAAGGAGTCCGTATGGACAATTTCTCTGTGCGCGGCGAGCGCAACTTCCACAACCTGGTCGCCAAACCAAAACGAATGCATCTTCTGGACAAGCCGAACGGCTACGCCTCGGCCACGGTCAAGAGCAGCCTCTCCCACCAGATGCGCTTTACGGTGCAGATGCTCGAGGAAGAGCTCTGTGCTGCTGGCAACCCGCATGTGTTGCAGATCAAGCTGCTCGGAGACGACTCGCGTGAGCCGTCCAGCTGGAAGCTCTTCGCTCATATGACCCAATCCGCTGTCAAGAGCCACAATGGCCCCGCCGACCGCTTGCAATCGGTCGGCGGGGCCTG